>JANOUH010000200.1:0-22451 GCA_031416795.1 Cytophagales bacterium
GGGAAAAATAACCAGAGAACTTCAGGAAATCATTTCTGATTTTTCAATCAGAATTAAGGCGATCAACACCATTGAGTTCAATGCGAAACCAATTCTAAACAAGTGGAGTAAAAAGGAAGTTCTGGGCCACCTGATCGACTCTGCTCACAACAACCTTCGAAGGTTTGTGGTGGGGCAATATGAACAACAACCTAATATCGTTTATGATCAGGACTTCTGGGTAAGTGCTAACCACTATCAAAACATGCCTGATGCTGATATACTCTCACTGTGGCAATTGTTGAATGAAAGAATCATTGCCGTCCTGAACAACATACCTGTTGAAAATTATCAACGCACGTGCGATACCGGAAAGGTAAGTCCGTCCATTCACGCAGTGCAGTGGATTGCTGCCGACTACGTGAAACATTTGAAACATCATCTCAATCAAATCATTGCCGGATCTTTTAACATAGTGTATCCATAATGAATCCAACATTGGATGAAGTATACGCCTGGCTCGAGGAAGTGAAAGATCCCGAAATACCAGTGCTTTCACTGGTAGACTTAGGTGTAATCACCAGTGTGGTTGTTGATGAAGACAAAGTCACGGTTGAGATGACCCCCACTTTTGTTGGTTGCCCAGCGATGGAATATATGAAGAATGATGTGGAAAGTGTTTTGAAAAATCGTGGTATTAAAAGAGTTGAAGTAAATATTACGTTTAGAATACCCTGGAGCTCCGATCTGATTTCAGAAAAAGGTAAGCAATCCTTAAAGCAATTTGGACTGGCACCTCCACCCTCCACTAAAATATTTACTGATCTCGAAATTTTAGAAACGGCCATCTGCCCACGCTGCAATGGAACCAACACAGAATTAAAATCTCCCTTCGGTCCAACGCTTTGCAGAGCTATCTTTTATTGCAATACCTGCAAAGAAGCATTTGAACAATTTAAACCTGTTTAGTGCTCAAAAAAAAGAGTTGCCAGAACTATTCTGACAACTCATCTCGCTAACACAAAGTCAGCTCAATAAATTAAGAAGATCAATATTTTCCGCGACCCTTTCTCTCGCCACCACTACTTCTTCTATCCCCACCGCTACTTCTTCTGTCTCCGCCACCACTTCTTCTTTCACCACCACTTCCTCCACCAAACGACTCTTTTTTAGCGCCATAGAAGCGTTCTTTCTTCTTGTCTGAATATTGTTCTTTATGAGGACCTGAAAGTTCCAGTCTCACTTTTCTTCCGCGCACTTCAACACCTTCAAAGCCTTTCATGATTTGCTCGGTGTACTTCTTATCCACTTCGAAGAATGAATAAGCTCCTTTAAGATCAATCTTACCAACTACATCACCAGTCACTTCGCCAAAATCACAAATCAATCCCAACAAAGTCCCTTTTTCAAGGTCATCCATCTTGCCCACGTTGATGAAAATACGATCGCCTGTTATGAACTGATCATCACCTGCATCACCACTACTTTCGTATGATCTTGTGGTTCTTCCTTCTGATTTGTTAAGATCCTTCGCATCGCGATAGTATTCGAGAAAACGATTGAACTCAATCGAAGCAAAACGCTTGATGATATCTTCTTTGCTAAGGTCTTTCAGTTCATGATACACTTCCGGTAAGAAAGAATCAATCTCTTCTTCATTCACCTCCACCTGTTTCACTTTATGCACAAGTGCCAGCAGTTTATTCTGACACACTTCATCACCGGTAGGCACGTTTATCTTCGTGAACTTTCTCTTTAAACCACGCTCTACTTGCTGAATACGACCGATTTCTTTTTTTGAGATGATCGCCAGTGAAATTCCTTTCTTACCTGCGCGGGCAGTACGTCCGCTTCGGTGGGTATAGTATTCCATTTCATCCGGCATGTTCATGTGAATCACGTGCGTGATTCCACTCACATCAATACCTCGTGCAGCCACATCCGTGGCTACTAAAAGCTGTAGTGTCTTGTTTTTAAAACTGCGCATCACGCGATCGCGCTGCATCTGTGTAAGATCGCCATGTAGTGCATCCGCATTGTATCCGTCCTTGATTAAATGCTCAGCAATTCTTTGTGTATCTATTTTAGTTCTGCAAAAGATTGCTCCAAAAATATCGGGTGTATAGTCTACAAATCTTTTTAAGGCCAGGTACTTATCGCGATCATCCACCACAATGTATTGATGGTCGATGTTCTCGTTGCCCTGGTTGCGCTCACCCATGGTAAGTTCCTGGGGATTAGTCATGTAGTTTTTCGAAATCTCCCTTACCTCGCGAGGCATGGTAGCCGAAAAAAGCCACACGTTCTTTTGCTTAGGCATGGTGGAAAGAATTTCGTCAATATCTTCCTTGAAGCCCATGTTCAGCATCTCATCTGCTTCATCCAAAATCACATAGCGGATGGTTGTTAAGTCCACCACTTTACGTGACAGTAAATCAATCAAACGGCCTGGGGTTGCCACAATGATGTGAACTCCCTTTCTTACTTTTCTGATCTGATCGCTGATGCTGGCTCCGCCATACACGGTAACGATACTCAGGTTTTTCATGCCAGCCGAAAACTTCTCAAGGTCGCTGGTAATTTGCACGCTTAATTCACGCGTTGGGGCAAGAATCAAGGCTTGTGTAGAGCGGTTAGAGTCATCAATCAGCTCCAACAAGGGAAGACCAAAGGCAGCGGTCTTGCCAGTACCGGTCTGCGCTAACCCTACCAGGTCAGTATTTCCGGTTAATAATATTGGAATTGCTTGCTCCTGAATCGGTGTGGGTGATTCAAAACCCATTTGGCGGATCGTTTCCACCAGTTGCCCGGAAAGTCCCAGGTCGTCAAATGATTTCATCAATGTATTTAAGTAATAATAATCCGCAAAGGTAACCTAATTAATCGAAAGTGATATTATTGGGGATTAAACGCCTGCAACGCGCAGCAACCCCGCAACAAGCTGAAAAGCATTTGTTTTGTTTGGCGAATCATCTCAACTGCAGACATTTTTGTAAATTCGAGCATGAGGATTTTCAAAAAGCTCAGCTTCTTTACCGCTTTCATTCTACCTGCGCTGATTTTAAGTGGCTACCACCTCGGAGGTTGGTGGAATTACCTTACCCTTGGATTTGTCTTCGTTTTCATCCCATTCATTGACTACCGGATTGGACTGGATACCAAAAACGTAACTGAAACGGAGGCAAAAATCATTGGCGAAGAATTTTATTATCGCTTCATCACCTACTTGTGGACATTCATTCAACTTGGTTTTATCATTTGGAGTGCCTATGCGATGACCACCGGTGCTATCAGCACCATGGCAGAATGGGTTGGCTTCACCGTAAGTGTGAGTTTATTAACAGGAGGCATCGGAATTACCGTTGCCCATGAATTAGGGCATAAGAAATCAACATTAGAGCTTTTTTATAGTAAACTGATTTTAATGACAGTATGCTATATGCATTTCTATATTGAACACAACCGTGGTCATCATGTGTATGTCGCTACTCCAGAAGATCCGGCCACAGCCAGAAAAAATGAAACTTTCTATTCGTTTTGGTTTCGCTCAGTGTTTCATGGATATGCTCATGCCTGGAAATTGGAAAAGGAAAGCTTGCAGCGAAAAGGTAAATCGATTTTAAGCCTTGAAAATGAAATGATCGGATTTGCATTATTTCCCATACTTTTTTGTGCAGCATTAACGTGTGTTTTCAGTTTAAACCACACTACCATTCAATGGCAAATTCCTGTTTTCTTTTTTTTACAAAGTATACTCGCATTCACACTGCTTGAATTAGTAAACTACGTAGAACATTATGGCATCGTTCGTAAACAATTACCTGGCGGAAAATATGAACGCGTAAATCCGCTGCACTCCTGGAATGCCAGTCATCTCATCAGCAACTTCTTTTTATTTCAATTACAACGTCATTCCGATCATCATGCCAATGCCATCAAGCGGTATCAGGTATTGAATCATTATGATGAAAGTCCTCAGCTTCCCTTTGGTTATCCAACTATGATTTTAATTGCTGTAGTTCCTCCGCTTTGGTTCGCGATGATGAATCCATTATTAGATGAGTGGGAGAGTAAGGGTTATCACCACCCTATCCCGGCCTGATTGTTTATACTCATCTAATGGCCAGGAAAACCAAAGACATTTTTCACTTCAAACAATTTTCTGTGAAGCACGATCGGTGTGCCCACAAAGTAGGAACAGATGGAGTATTACTTGGTGCTTGGGTTGATATAAGCCATGCTAATCGCATTTTAGATATTGGAACCGGATCAGGCGTGATCGCTTTAATGTTAGCACAACGATCATCATCTGAAACAGATATCGATGCGATTGATATTTCTGAAGAAGATTGTATGCAGGCTAGAGAAAATATGGCTGACTCACCCTGGCCAAATAAAATAAGAATTGAAAATATTGCACTTCAAAACTTTGAATCTGATCCTTACGATCTAATCGTTAGCAATCCACCCTTCTTCATTGATAGCGCTAAACCTCCGGCCGAAGAAAGAATAAGAGCAAGACATACAGAATCCTTACCTCCGGAAGAACTTCTCTCCCACGCCAGACGACTGTTATCACCCAAGGGAAAACTTTGTATTATTCTTCCTGTAACGGAAGGGCTAAATATTAAGGCTATAGCCGAAAGTTTTGGTTGGCAGTGCACACGTTTGTGTGAATTTCGTGCGCGTGATTCGAAACCTGTTGAGCGTTTACTTTTTGAACTTCAATTTAACAAAGTGGAGGTAAAAAAAGAGTCGTTAATATTATATGAGCGTGATGAAGAATGGACGAATGCTTATAAAAATCTGACCCGTGATTTTTATCTACATATTTAAACACTGAAAAGGTCTTACTTCCATTTATCAAATTTCAAGAGCTGACTTTCAATCTTCTCTATACTTTGCGCACTTAATGGTAGTCTTGTGCGTAACCTGGTTTTTCTGATTCTTTGCTTGTCTGTGGGCTTTATTGCCTTGGGGCAACCCAGCATTACCATCAGAAAGAATACTGCTCCGATTGTATTGGATGGAGTACTTGACGATGCCGGCTGGCAAAACGTTGAAGTGGCATCTCAATTTCACCAATTCTTTCCATACGACTCCTCCCTTGCAAATGCCCAAACTGAAATCTGGCTTACTTATGATGAACAGTTTATTTACGTAGGCGCAAAGATGTATAATCTCGGGCCACGAAAGTATGTTACCCCTTCTCTTAGACGAGATTATCGTGGGGAGGCAAATGACGGAGTTTCTGTTGTGTTTGACACCTTCAAGGATCGCACAAATGGTTTTGTATTTGGAGTAAATCCGTTTGGCGTTCAGCGCGAAGGCCTGGTGTCTAACGGTGGTGCCATCGGCCGAGATGATTTTACACTCAACTGGGACAATAAATGGTACTCGGAAGTAAAAATTTATGATGACTACTGGATAGCCGAGATGGCCATTCCATTTAAAACACTTCGCTTCAAAGAAAATCTATCAAGTTGGAATGTAAACTTTTATCGCATCGACAGCCAGTATGCCGAACGGTCCACATGGTCACCCATCCCACGAAATTTTGACATCATAAATCTTGCCTTCAATAAAGAATTGATCTGGGATAAGCCCCTGCAAAAGCCCGGGGGCAACGTGTCTGTGATTCCTTATGTAGCCGGCAATTCACAACGTAATTTTGAAGAAGGAACGCCAACTGAAAATAAATTGCAATTTGGTGGTGATGCGAAGATTGGGGTGGGGCCTGCACTGAATTTAGACCTTACCGTCAATCCGGATTTTTCACAGGTAGAAGTGGATGAACAAGTTACCAATCTCGATCGGTTTGAAATTTTCTTTCCGGAACGAAGACAATTCTTCCTGGAGAACGCAGATCTGTTTGCGAATTTTGGATTAGATGGCACCCGTCCTTTTTTCTCCAGAAGAATTGGCGTGGCCCGCGATTCTTCCACAGGACAAAACATACAAAATCCCATCTATGGCGGTGTTCGCCTCAGCGGGAAAATAAATAACAATACCCGAATCGGAATATTAAACATGCAAGCTGGTGAAGAGGAGGAAATCAATCTGCCATCCACCAACTATACCGTAGCGACCATTCAGCAAAAAATACTTGCCCGTTCTAACATTGGTATGATCCTGATCAACAAGCAAGCTTTTCAAGATTCCATTGGGGGAGAATTCACAAACAATCCAACTAATTATTCAAGGGCAGCAGGATTGGATTTCAATCTTGCATCAACCGATAATCGCTGGACAGGAAAAGCATTTTACCATCATTCTTTCGATGAAGAGAAAAAAGATTCCGCATTTGCTTTCGGAGGATTTATCAATTACAATACGTTGAAATGGAGTGTGAATGTTTTAACGAGAAGTGTAGGGGCCCACTATAGTCCGGAAGTAGGATTTGTGAGACGAACGGATATCCGACAGCTCGCCTCGACCACGTATTATAACTTATATCCTTCCAAAGGAAGAATTCAAAGCCACGGACCCGGATTCGATTTTGACATGGTTGGTAATGAGACGTCTGGCTTTCTGGATTGGGATTATAATCTCATGTATCGGATGAGATTCAAGAGCACTGCCCTATTCAATATGCGGTTAAGAAGAGAATTTACTTATTTGTTTAATCCATTTGATCCTAGTGGTACAGGTGGACAGGAATTGGCAGCCAATACATCTTATACTAATTATTTAGTAGTAGCCACCTTCACTTCCAATGCGCGCAAACGCTTCTATATGGATTTGAGTACACGATCAGGTGGTTATTACAATGGCAGCAGAATTAATTTTGTTGGTGTATTCACATATCGTTACCAACCATGGGGCTTTACTTCACTTAACTTTAGTTTTAATCGCATTCGCTTACCAGATCCATACAGTGATTCTAATCTTATACTCGTTGGTCCACGGTTTGATTTTACATTTTCGCGTAAGGTATTTTGGACAACCTTCATACAGTACAACAGTCAGATCGATAACCTGAATATCAATTCCAGGTTTCAATGGAGATTTAAGCCAGTTTCTGATCTATTCATCGTGTACACCGACAATTACTTTGCAGAATCCTTCGAGCATGGTAATGTCTTCTATATCGGCCAACCAAAAAGCCGGGCATTGGTGCTTAAACTCACGTATTGGCTTAATTTATAAGGTCGTTTGATTAAGGTAGTTCCTCACTAACAAATTTTTTACTGCTTGATTAACAAGTATTTAACAAAATAAAAATAGATGTTTAAACATCTATTTAAAAACCGGTGTTATACTTGCACAGCAAAACGAAATGCTAACTAAAAGTCAAAAACACATGAAAAAAATGAATTTAATGGCTGCCTTCTTATTGGTAGCTGGATTTGCAACTGCACAAACAACCTGGAAAATTGACAAATCTCACTCTAAGGTGGGTTTTAGCGTAGTACACATGGTTGTATCAGAAGTTGAAGGAAAGTTTAACGACTTTGACGCTTCAGTAATCAGCAAGTCTGATGATTTCAACGGATCAGAAGTTGAATTCTCTGCAAAATTGGCTTCTGTCGATACTGATAATGAAAGACGTGATGGTCACCTAAAGTCAGCTGACTTCTTTGAGGCAGAAAAATTCACAGATATTAAATTCAAGGGTAAACTTGAAAAACAAGGTGGCAAGTATGTACTGAAGGGTCAATTCACTATGAAAGATGTTACCAAAGATGTCACGTTTGATGTTACTTATGGTGGCACAATCAACACAGGTCGTGGTTTCAAAGCCGGCTTCAAATTGAGCGGTGTTGTTAACCGCCAGGATTACGGAGTGAAATGGGCAAATAAACTGCAAGATGGTGGTGCTGTAGTTAGCGATGACGTAACGATTATTTGCAAAATCGAACTAGATAAGCAAGCTTAATCAACTAATTTAGGGGGAGCTGAAAAGGCTCCCTTTTTTATGACTATAGAAGAAGAGATCAAGCAATCAAAATTCAAAAGCACGCATCAGAAAGCGGTGCTAAATCTCCTATTTACATCCAACTGGATACAGAATAAACAAAGAGAACTCTTTGAACCATTTGGTTTAACCGGTCAGCAGTTCAACATGCTTAGAATACTTAGAGGTCAGCATCCTAAGCCCATTCCAGCGGTAGAAATTAAGAGCCGGATGCTGGACAAAAACTCTGATGTTTCCCGTCTTTTGGATCGACTGATTGGAAAAAAACTGGTCACTAAAAATCAGTGCCCTAACGATAAGCGAGCAACTGACATCAGCATTACTGAAACCGGGCTTGATCTGCTCACCAAACTGGATACGGCTATACATAATCTGGAGTCGCGTTTCTTAAACCTATCCAAAGAAGAAGCAAAACAACTGAGCGATTTACTCGATAAGGCCCGCGGCTAAATCTTAGCAAACTCTTCTTTTACAAAGTCCATCAATTCCTTGATGTATGCCCTGCTAAAATCAAATTTGATATTGGCCGCTTTATAAATTTCCGGAATGGTAGTAAGGTTACCCAACTTCAATGCATTCATGTAACCTTCCAGTCCTCTTTGTTTATCTAGTTTATAATTTCTCCACAAAGCAATAGCGCCCAATTGAGCCATGCCATATTCGATATAATAGAATGGCACTTCATACAAGTGTAGCTGCTTTTGCCACGCATAATCTCTTCCTTCTTCTAATCCACTCCACTCAGTAAACGTATCCGCATAACGGGCAAACACAGCATTCCAGTTTTTCTTTCGGTCGGCTTGCGAATGTGCCGGGTTCTCATAAATCCAATGTTGAAACTGATCAATGGTGGCCACCCACGGAAGTGTTTCAATAATATCCTCCAATTGCTCACGCTTGGCTCTCTTCATATCTTCTGGATCTGGAAAGAAAATATCCCATGCATCCATCGAAATTAATTCCATCGACATGGAAGCTAACTCCGCAACTTCCATCGGTGGTGATTTGAAATCACTCAAAGGTAAATCTTTGGTTAGAAAATTATGAACGGCATGGCCACCTTCGTGCATGATGGTGGTCATATCGCGCATCGTTGAAGTTGCATTCATAAAAATGAAAGGCACACCAATTTCTGCCAACGGATAATTATATCCTCCCGGTGCTTTTCCTTTACGGGATTCTAAATCAAGATGTCCCATGGATTTCATAATCGATAAGCATTGGCCGAGGAAAGGATCTAATCGGTGAAAAGATGTTATCGATTTTTCCGTGAGATCATTCCCATTATCAAATGCCTTTAATGGTTCTCTTCCTTCCGGATCTACTACTTTATCCCAAGGACGTAAGGAGGACACGTTCAATTTTTTCTTGCGCTCTTTGCTAAGTTCATTCAGAATGGGAACCACTTCACTGGCAATGGCGTCATGAAAATCAAAACAATCTTTAGGGGTATAGTCAAACCTTCCATATGATTTAAACATATAATCACGGAAGTTTGCAAAGCCTGCATTTTTTGAAACCTGGTGACGAAGATCAACCAATTTAGAAAACAGGTCATCGAGCTCGGTTTTATCTTTTAATCTACGCTCAGAAATTTTACGATATGCATCTTCACGCTTTGAGCGATCCGTGGATTGTAAGATCACGCTGGCTTGTTGTAGTGTAAGCTCCTTGTCATTGATCTCCACCATCATCGCACCGGAAATCTGAGCGTACTTTTGAGTATCCGTATTGATCTGAGTAAACAGTGGAATATTTTCTTCGCGGAATAATTCAATGTCTTTTTTAAGATTACGAATCAGAATTTTAAATCCTGGCTCTTCTTCTAATCGAGTTAGAAAAGGCGAAGCTGCCAGTTTTCTATTTAGCTGATCCACCAAGGGCGCAATCTGGGGTTGAATGTTCTCTACAAAATCCTGGTAGCTCCTAGCGTATTCTTCATTGTCGGTGTAGCACGTCATTTTAATGTAGCGCCATCCCATATCTTCACTTATTACTGATTCCAATTCACTACGATCGGATAACCACTTTCTTAATGATTGAACATCAACCAATTCTCTTGGCAAAAGATTTTCGAAGAACGGCTTTAGCGAATTCCAATCAGAAACTTTAAAGTCTTCAGGAAGAAAGGTGCGCTTAGGTCTGTTGATTTTCTCGATTGCGGTCATACTTAGGTAATTTAAAATGAACTATATTGAGCAAGTCACAAAATTAGTTGAATTTGCCAACTGCGGGTCATCCCGACTATAATAATCTGACCGAAATGCCCCTGGACCTCAAACCGGTAAATAGCAAAACCCTTCTTAAAGAATACATCTATCTGTGCAAAGATATTTATCAACATGAAGCACGTTGGGTCCCTCCATTTTATGAAGATGAATGGGCGTTTCATGATCCTGAAAAGAATAAAACACTTCAGCATTGTGAGACCATGCGAATGCTTCTATACAAGAATGGTAAAGCAGCTGGTCGTATCATGGGAATAATCCACCATCCTTACAATCAAAGTCATCAGGAAAAAACAGCCCGCTTTTTTAATTTAGATTGTATCAATGATCAGGAAATAGCGCATACCCTTATCGGCTCCGTAGAAAAATGGGCAATAAATAAGGGGATGAACAAAGTAATCGGCCCTTTTGGTTTTTCAGATAAAGATCCGCAAGGATTACAGATAGAGGGACTTGAATATTTACCCGTGCTCGCAACTCCTGCCAATCCTAATTATCTTCCTGACTTAGTCATAGGCGAAGGATATTCAAAAGAAGTAGATTGTATATCGTATCAAATGCCGATACCCAAAGAGGTTCCTCCTCTTTATAATAAGATTTACGATCGCATCATAAAAAATCAGACTCTGCATCTGATCGAGTTTAAATCGAAACAACAATTAAAGCCTTACATCATTCCTGTACTCCGGTTGGTAAATGAAACCTATGCTCCCCTATTTGGTTTTGCACCTATGAGTGAGGAGGAAATGAAAAAATTCGCAGACCAATACTTACCGGTACTGGATACCGAATATGTCAAAGTTGTTGTGAACAAGCATAACGATGTCATCGCGTTTGTGGTGGCGATGCCAGACATGAGTGCAGGCATGCAAAAAGCGAAAGGGAAACTATTTCCATTTGGTTTTATCTATGTGTTAAACGCTATGCGCAAAAGCAAGCAACTTAATCTTATGTTGGGGGCCATAAAAAATGGATATCGCGGTAACGGCATTAGCGCCATGATGGGAAAGGCCATGATTGAATCAGCAAATAAAAACGGGCTTGAAATGATGGACAGTCATCTCATTCTTGAACATAATTGGCCTATGCGAGGTGAATGTGAAAAACTGAATGGCAAAGTGTGTAAGCGCTATAGAATTTTTTGTAAAAGTCTCATGTAATTCGAAGTTGACCGGTAAGTCAGCCATTGTTACTCCATACCTGACTGATTATTAAATTGAGAGCTATGATAATCTTAACAGCACTCGGATTTCCATTTATCACGCTAGTCTTATTTAGCCTCCTTATACAAGAAATGAAATCCGCCATCACCGCTACTTCCTGGGAAGACGGAAAAAAGAAAAAAGTCGGCAATAGAATGATCATTGGCTTAGTGGTTTGGGCCATCATCATTACGATTGCTTCATCTTCCGGATTTTCAGAAAAGTTTGAACTCTTTCCGATTAATATCGTGCCGTTCGTATTAGTGCCGCTGATCACCGTATTGATTCTATTGCTCCATAAAGACACCCATGCAGTCCTATCAAAAATGAACTTGAAAGTATTGACACAGCTTCAGGTGTTTCGTGTGTTCGTTGAAATAGTACTTTGGTTATTATTCGTGCAAAATCTGCTGCCTGAACAAATGACGTTTGAAGGCCTGAACTTTGATATCCTTGCTGGTATAACCAGCTTACTAGCGGCAAGATTTTTTCTAAACTCACGCGGCTGGATGATTGCCTGGAATATTATGGGCTTAGGCCTTTTGATCAACATCGTTTCCATTGCCATTCTATCTATGCCGACCTCACTACGTGCATTTGAAAATGAACCCGCCAGCACCATTGTAACACAATTCCCATTCATCTTCCTTCCTACGTTTCTTGTTCCCTTGGCATACATCCTGCATTTTCTTTCATTGAAAAAACTGTTGATGAAATCGTAATTGATTTTCCTTATCTTCCATCGGAAAAACAAACCCAATGAGAGTTCTATTATTACTTACTTTAATCCTGGCAAGCTGTGGCACCAGGGAGATCAAAACGATTGGTTCAATAGAAAAAAAAGATTCTGCATTGGATGCCATCCTATCCGAGAATGTTGCCATTGAAATAATAGGCGAAGGCTATACCTGGAGCGAAGGTCCTGTCTGGATTGAAAAAGAAAATATGCTGCTCTTTTCTGATGTACCAGAAAACATCGTTTACAAATGGACGGAAGAAAAAGGAGTTGAACCCTACCTAACTCCATCCGGATTCACGGGCGACTCTACCCGCAGTCGCGAGCGCGGATCCAATGGGTTAATCTTTCACAACGATTCATTGATTCTTTGCCAGCACGGTAACCGTCAGGTAGCAAAAATGAATGCCTCACTAAAAGACCCCAGGCCGGAATTTGTTGCATTGGCAACCACTTATGATGGCAAACGTTTCAACAGCCCGAACGATGCTGCTTACCGAAGCAATGGCGATTTATTCTTTACCGATCCTCCTTATGGCCTTGCCAATCTGGATGATGATGTGGAAAAAGAATCACCTATCAATGGTGTGTATAAAGTAACACCTCAAGGTGTAGTTTCTCTAATGGTAGATTCCCTTACAAAGCCAAATGGAATTGCCTTCATGCCCAATGGTAATAAATTTCTGGTTGCAAACTCCGATGGTGCGAAAGCGATCTGGTATGAGTTTGAACTTAATACTCATGGTGATTCTGTTAAGACCGCTAAAATTTTCTATGATGCCACTTCCCTTATGGGTATTGAAAAAGGCTCACCGGATGGATTTAAAATTGACAGCAAAGGAAATGTATTTGCCACAGGCCCTGGCGGTGTTTGGATTTTTAATAAAGAAGGGAAAGTGCTTGGTAAAATAAAACTTCCGGAAGCTTCAGCCAACTGCGCGCTCTCACCCGATGAGAAAACATTATATATCACAGCCGACATGTATTTATTAAGAGTGAAGATGAGAGATTGATTATTTCACTTGTATGAATCTCTTCATTGACATCTTGGGTTGGATAGGTTCGGTAGAGGTAATTGCCGCCTACGGACTTAACAGCTATCAAAAAATAGAATCAGATTCATTGACTTTTCAACTCCTGAATTTGACGGGTGCCTTTTTCTTAATTATAAACAGTATTTATAATGAAGCTTATCCCTTCACGTTTATTAACACCGTGTGGAGCATTATCGCTATGGTGGCAATCGTAGGAATTGTAAGGAAAAAGAAAAAACCATTTTGACAGCTTCTGAAAAAAACATTCAAATACAACGGATTGTGGTGGTGGTAGCCATCTCTCTCCTCATTGTAAAATTTGCTGCCTATTTTCTAACGCACTCCGTAGCCATTCTCACCGATGCCATGGAAAGTATCGTAAATGTAGTTGCAGGCACACTGGGATTATACAGCCTTGTTGTATCTGCCAGACCACGCGATTCTGACCATCCTTATGGTCATGGAAAGGTGGAGTTCATATCTTCGGCCGTGGAAGGCACATTAATTGTCCTGGCTGCTATTGTTATTCTTTATGAATCCATAAACTCACTGATCCACCCTCGTGAACTTCACAAAATAGATTACGGACTCATCCTGATTGCATCCACTGCTATCATAAATTACCTGATGGGTGCCTGGTGTATTAGGGTTGGAAAAAGTCATAACTCATATGCACTCATTGCCAGTGGTAAACATTTACAAACCGATACGTTTTCAACATTGGGTATTATTGCTGGACTTATCGCCATTTATTTTTTTAAAATAATCTGGCTTGATAGTGCCGTGGCCATTTTCTTTGGAGTGATTATCTTTTACAACGGCTATAAGATTGTACGACAATCCATTGCAGGCATTATGGATGAAACCGACCAGGAGCTTTTAACAAAAATGGTAACGCTGCTGAATAAAAATCGCAAAGAAAACTGGATCGATCTTCATAATGTGCGCATCATTAAATATGGCCCTGTACTTCACTTGGATGCACATATTACTATTCCCTGGTATTTAAATGTGCATGAAGCGCATAGCGAAATCGATGCGTTGGCCACCCTGGTGCGTAAAGAGTTTGGCGAATCGCTTGAGTTATACGTACATTCAGATGGATGTCTTGATTTTTCCTGTAAGTTATGTCAGAAGCAAGATTGCATGGTGAGAAAACATATCTTTCAAAAAAAAGTTGAATGGACCATTCAAAATATTTCAAACGATCAAAAACATCAAATCAATACCTGATTTTATCCTTATGTTCCGCTACCTGTCTACTATCCTTTTTGTTTCTCTCCTGCTTGAATGCCAACAGAAACCAACTTTTGAAAATGAAGTAGAATCCTCCTTTAATGCAGCCTTTGACTCAAAGGGACCGGGGGGAGCGATATTAATTATGAAAGGTGAAAAAGTAGTTTTCGCAAAAGGCTATGGGCTTGCCGATCTTCAAACCAAGGATGCCATCACACCACAAACATTATTTAACACCGGGTCGATTTCAAAAACATTTGTCTCGCATATAGTTCTTGATTTGGCCAGCAAAGGCAAATTATCTTTACAAGACAGTCTCGCTAAATACTTTAACGATTTTAAAAATCCAGTCATAGCTAACAAAGTTAAAATCCATCATTTACTCACGCATACTTCAGGTCTTCCTGATAACCGTAGAACCTTTTTAGACAGCTTGTTTTTACTAACCGCCAAGGATGAAGCAAACTTTGCCCCAATCAAACTAAATGACTCTTTATTATTCGAACCAGGTTCACGTTTTGAATATTCGAACCCTGCTTTTAATGGACTGGCTCTCATCATTGAAAAAGTGACCGGTAAAAAATGGCAAGAGGTAGTGAAAGAAAAAATATTTAATCGTGCCGGAATGAAAACCAGTGTGATCACCGATGGGCCTTATCCGATCACCGGTGTATCACATGCTTATTTAAAAACCAACGATGGATACATCGAAAAAGATTATGGTGAAGAACCCACCTTCGCTGCCGCTGGCAATGGTGGTGTGTGGAGTTCAGTGGAAGAACTAGCTCAGTACGAACTCGCCCTGCGCCATGCTAAATTCTCAGATGCTAAAACCATTGAGGACTCTAGAACGATTAAGGAATATGCAAACTGGATGAGCTCCACACCACCCTTTATTGGATACAGCTGGTTTATCGGACGGACAGAAGATGGTTATAAAATGATTTACCACACCGGAACACAAGGAGGTTTTTATGGTGACTATGTAACTATTCCAGAAAAAGGAATCACCTACATCATGCTATGCAATATTCCCACTCCTCAAGAAGAAAAACGCGAGACGGTATTATCGATTTTAAAAAAGTACAACTGGTTAGATTAACAACTATTGCTATGAAAATTAATTTATTGATCGGATTGCTCCTATTTTCTTTTGTAGTAGCGCACGCACAAACGATCGAAACCAAAGTGAAAGAGTTTGATACCTATGTAGAAAAATCACGCCATCTCTTTCAGGTGCCGGGCCTGGCTTTGACTGTAGTAAAAGATGGAAAAGTAATATTCAAAAAAGGATATGGCGTACAACAACTAGGCACATCCAATGCGGTGGACACACAGACGCTTTTTGCTTGCGCCTCGACCACCAAAGCGATGACTGCAACCTGCATGGCCATGTTGGTTGACGAAGGCAAAGTGAAATGGGATGATCCTGTAATTAATTATTTACCCGACTTCCAATTGTATGATGTGCACGTAACGCGTGAGTTAAAGATCCGTGATTTATTTACGCATAACTCGGGTGTAGGCAATGCTGACTTCTTTTGGAGCATGATGAGCATACCCAGCGATGAGGTGCTATTAAAAATGAAAATGGTCAAACCTAGTTATTCCTTACGGTCTGGTTTTATCTATCAAAATATTTTCTATCTCTATGCTGGCAAAGTCATTGAGAAAGTAAGCGGCCAACCCTGGGAAGAGTTCATTCAGAAAAGAATCTTCCAACCGCTGGGCATGACGCGCACGTATCCCATGCTGAAGATGGTAGACGATCCGAATCAATCGCAACCACATTATCTGATTGAAAATAAAATCACTGTAATCAAAAGAACCAATGCCGATGCTATTGGACCCGCAGGTAGTGTTTGGTCTTGCATTGATGACATGAGCAAGTGGGCACTTTGTATGGTGGATAGTGGTAAATATGCTGGAGGTCGATTAGTAAAGCCGTCTACCTGGAAGGAAATGTTTAAGCCACAGGTGATCGTAAGCGCCAATGAGTTTTATCCTACGGCTCAATTAACCAAACCGAATTGGATGACCTATGGATTAGGATGGTTTCAGCAAGATTACAATGGCAAGAAAGTAAACTATCACACCGGAAGCCTGGCAGGGGAAACGGCCATTCATGGACAGCTGCCTGATAGCAAACTCGCCATTTATGTATTTGGAAATTATGATCATGCCGAAGTGCGCCATGCATTGATGTTCAAAGCCTTTGACCTTTTCGGCACTGGTGGCACGCGTGACTGGAGTAGCGAGTTTCACACCCTGTATAATAATTTTCAAGCGGGCGCTGATAAAGCGGAGAAAGCATTTGAAGCAGCTCGCGTGGTAAATACAAAACCATCTTTACCCTTGGATGAATATACCGGTAGATACACCGATCCTCTTTATGGCGAAGTCATCATTACCCGCGAAAATGATGATCTGATTATGGTTTCAAATCAGTATTTAAAAGCGCGTGCAAGTCATTGGCATTACGATACTTTCCGCGGTTGGTATGACAAGAAATGGAATGGTAAGCTCAACATGAATTTTGTATTGAACGAAAAAGGGAAAGTATCGAAAGTAGACTTTGATGGACTATCCTTCACAAAATCAGCGAAGTAGATAGATGATTCAGGATGCTAGATGCTGGCAACTAGTATTTAGATATCCAGAACCTAGTATCTATAATTATCCAATTTCAATCACCACATCATCCGTCATCGGGTGACCAACGCAGGTGAGTACATAACCTTCGGCACGTTCGGATTGTGAAAGGCCTTCTTCTTCATCTAATTTTACTTGACCGGATAATGCCTTTCCGCGACAAGCAGTGCACAATCCACTCTGGCAGGAATAGGGTAAATCAATTCCTTTATCAAGCGCTGTTTCTAAAATAGTGCGGTTCGGTTCTACGACAAACTTATACTCCTGACCATCGTAGCGAATGGTAACCTCATGCGCCTTCTTCTCGTTGGTGGCGGCAGCTTTAACGTCATCCTTCTTTTCTTCTTTGTTGATGGTGCCTTGAACAAAGCTCTCTTTAAATATCTTTTCTTTACCGATGTGTCGTTCAGCCAAAAGAGCTTCCACATTTTTCATCATCCCCTCAGGGCCACACATCAGGTATGTAGTTTTATCAATACCCCATTCTGGAATACGCTCAAACAATTTTGTTAGCATATCATGATTAAGCAGACCCGAATAGCCTTGCCAGTTCATGGGCGCATTGTCCAACACATGAATCACGTGTAATCGTCCGGCATGCGTAATCTGTAGTCTTTCAAACTCATCTTTAAAGATGATGCTATCGATGTCGCGGTTGCAATAAATGAGGGAGCAAATGCTTTCAGGTTCTTGCGTGAGTGTACTTTTTATCAAAGACATCATCGGTGTTATACCAGAACCTCCGGCAAACATAATCAGGTGTCTCTTGTTCTCTTTTTTGTATTCTGTTGTGAAATGGCCAGTCGGTGCCATCACCTTCATCGTGCTTCCAACGTTAAGATTGTCGGGCAGCCAGTTAGACATAAGTCCATTGTCAACACGCTTAATGGTAACCGTAAGATCAGCATCGGTAAAGGGAGATGAACTTAAGGAGTAAGCTCTGCGTACTTCCTTCCCCCCCACGATTCCTATTAATGTTAAGAACTGACCTGCCTTGTACGTGATCTTCTTTTCAGGCTGTTCAAACACAATACTGATTGCATCCTTAGTCTCCTGAATGATATTCTTCACTTTCAAATCAAAGTAATGGGGACCGTGGTTTACAGGTGCCTCTTCTTTTTTCGCGCTCTTTTTAAAAAATCCGAATGCCATGTACATGAGGATTAAACTCGCGCAAAATTACTGATAAAGTAGCAATACCAAAGAGATAGACTCAAGACATAAAATGTAAGAATTAAGACGCTCGGCAAAAGAACGATAAAGGCTTAGATATTAAGCCAGTAGGTAAACTTGAGAACTAAAGCCCTGTTTTTGCTTTGCAGATGCTCTGGCAAGTAGTTTTCTGTGTAAACAATAAAAAAGTCAGACGCTGGTTTATAACGCCATTGAAAACGGGCGTTGAGGTTTACGTTATCATAGCGATCATTATATTGAACAAACGTGGTAAAGAATAATTTATCCGTAAGTGTAAAATCTACACGCGGACTTAACAACAGGAATGTTGCGCTTCCATAGACTGGTGGAAGTTCAATATGGTTATAATCACCACTCAGAGAAATGCTTCCAAAAGGTTGAACACGATACGAAAGGGTGCCAGCTAAACCTAATCTGTTTCCATTGTAGAACTCTCCACCACTAAGGGTAACCATGTAGGTAAAAAGCTTGCGTGTGTTCGAGGTGTATTTTAATTCAAATTCATTCCAGTGATATTCTTCCCCTTTCAGGAATGTTGAATCTCCTTTAGGATATAATACATCAAAGTCTGCCGGCAATTTTTGAAATGTATTTTTCACCTTGGCTGTAAGTATGGCCGTGTTTCGAAAGTTCATCAAATAATTAAGTGAGAAATTACGATCTGTTAACGTTCCATCTGGAATATGATTATCGTCATAGGAAATGCCTGGTTTGATGAGCACCAACGGTCCTGATTTTGGGTAAAGTTTTAATTCAGTCGTCATGAACGTGCTGAAGACACCTGGATATACATCCATGCTTGGAACGAATCCAACTTCTGGATTATAATTCTTACCAAGGCCAAGGAAGCCGCCCATCACATTTAATTTTCGCACGCTGTAGGTGGAATAAACGCCATAGGAAAACTTATCACCTTCGGAAAAATTATCAAACGAATGATGATAGTAAGCTTTTCCGCCCCACTTGTTATTTGCCGTAATCAGGTTGAAGTCAACGCCAGCTACACGGTTGTAGGTGTTGAGTTTAGGCACGGTGTCTGTTCCATTCCATACGTCCTTCACCAGGCTTTCATGATAAAATGTATCGGGATCATAGTCATCCAATCCAACCGATTCCTTATTCACCAGAAAGACATCAACATTTGATCTTTCAAAAATTTGTCTCTGTAAAACACCCACGGTATAATTCTGGCCGGGCAATCCTAAAGATTTCGTTTCCTTGGTTTGCATATTCATCAATCCCACACGCCACTTAGGTCCCAGTTTTCCGCTGATCCGCGCACCATATAGAATGGGAACCCTCTCCAGGTATCCAGCTGTATCAGTAGCCAGTCCTATTCTTCTGGAAAAAAAAGGCTGTGTATATGTGGTGAACCCAGGTGCAGAAAACAGGTCGCTGTTCTCCAGAAAAAATTGCCTTCGCTCTGGAAACTGAAATTCAAAACGGGTGAGATTGATTACCTGCTTATCCACTTCTACCGTAGAAAAGTCAGGATTAACGGTAAGGTCCAGGTTTAAGGAAGGAGTAATAGCAACCTTTGCATCGAAGCCAGCATTGATGGTATTGTCAGAAGTTTGCTTCTCACTATCTTTTGCCAGCGATGTTACCACATAAGGAATTAAAGAAATGTTAGTGCCCGCATGTGGAGCCGGTGTCTGCCATTGCAATTTGCCACTGAACGCAAAGGAGGAAGGAAAAAACTGAATGGGTGTAGCTATCCAGCTCGATACTTCATTTCGCTTGAGATCCTTGCGAACAAAATTAAGATTCCATTCTGCCTGACTTTGATTATATCTAAACGATTTGAAGGGTATTGCCAATTCAGCAATCCATCGGTCTTCCAATCTCTTTACGGATGAATACCATTTGTTATCCCAGTTAGGATTATATCCCAGTTGTCCCGATGTTGATCCTGCTACTCCTGCTCCTCCTCCTGACATTGCTCCCTCCCGTTGCACACCATAAGGAGTAATATTGAAATAGAAACCGTTCGTAAAATCATTGAACGGGTCCATGTACACGCCCACGTTATCGTTGAGATCCCACTCGAAATCTCTGCGAAGAGATTGAACTACATTAGGCTTGTCATCATCATAGCATACAAACGATAGATAAAAGAAATCCTCATCAAACGTAAGCCTCACTTCTGTTTGAAATGCCGGTGGCAAGGAGTCAATCGGATAATTAAGAAAGAAATTGGTTGCCGTGCCTGCTGCCTTCCAATCTTCTTCATCCAGGATACCGTCAATTTTAATGGCACCTTTCGCTTTAGTGATCGGAAGGCCGGAACCTGGTTTGTTCTGCGCAAACGCTGCGGAACAAGTCAAAACAAAGATTATTAACACTAAAACAGGCGTCCGAAACATAAAGGATGCAAATTTATAAAAAGTTGGTTTTCAATCAGGGGTTTGAACGACAATCCGATGCATATTATCAGATTATGTGATGAGCGGAGTGACACCCTAATCCCGATTCATTTTCGTAATTTCAGGCTTTAATAAGCTACCGTGCATCTAAATTCCCTTACTGCTATCTCGCCTCTTGATGGGCGATATTTTGGAACTACCAAACCTCTGGCTCCCTATTTCTCAGAATATGGTTTGATCTATTTTCGAGTACGCGTTGAGGTAGAGTACTTTATAGCACTTACCTATGCCTTGCCTGAGCTTTCTGATTTTTCGAAAGAAATGGAAATTAAGCTGCGCGCTTTGTACGAAACATTTACAGAGGCCGATGCGACAACGATTAAGGAAATTGAAAAGACAACCAATCACGATGTAAAGGCAGTTGAATACTTTCTCAAGAATAAATTTGATGAACTAGGCTTGGCTTCATACAAAGAGTTTATACACTTCGGCCTTACTTCGCAGGATATTAACAACACCGCTATTCCGCTTTCGCTCAAAGAATTTATGGAATGTGAGTTTCTCCCTGCGCTACAAAAGCTGGTGGCAGAGCTTACTCATTTATCCGTACAATGGAAGGATATTCCTATGCTGGCACGAACGCATGGACAACCTGCATCCCCTACCCGATTAGGAAAAGAAGTATATGTGTTTGTCGAACGGATTCAAAAACAACTTGAACTGCTTCACACCATTCCATACTCCGCAAAGTTTGGAGGAGCCACTGGAAACTTCAATGCACACCACGTGGCCTATCCTGAAATCAACTGGAATCATTTCGCGAACGCATTTGTAAGCAATAAACTTGGTTTAGTGCGCAGCAACCCCACAACACAGATTGAACACTATGATAACCTGGCTGCCCTGTTCGATAATTTAAAAAGAATCAATACGATCCTGGTTGATTTCAGTCGTGATGCGTGGCAATATGTGGCGATGAATTATTTCAAACAAAAGATTAAAGAAGGCGAAATAGGTTCCAGCGCAATGCCACACAAAGTAAATCCTATTGATTTCGAAAATGCCGAAGGTAATCTTGGATTTGCCAATGCCATTTTTGAACATCTATCTGCCAAGCTTCCGATCTCACGATTACAGCGCGACCTCACTGATTCAACCGTGCTGAGAAACATTGGTGTGCCACTCGCCCATTCATTCGTTGCCTTAAAATCTTTAGAGAAAGGTATCGGCAAGCTGGAACTAAACCAGGCAGCCATCGACCACGACCTGGAAGAAAACTGGGCAGTTGTAGCAGAAGCCATTCAAACTGTCCTTCGAAAGGAAGGTTATCCTAATCCTTATGAAGCCTTAAAAGCGCTTACACGGAAGAATGAAAAGATTAACCAACAAAGCATTCATTTCTTTATTGATGGGCTGGATGTAAGCATAGCATTGAAAGCGAAATTGAAATCGATCACACCATTCACGTATACCGGGATATAACCTGATTTATAATAGTACAAGAATTTTCTAGTATTGTGATTTCAAAATCTGTTAAATCTTCAAGGCAAAACTATTTCAAGGCAAAAGCAATATACCAGCCTCCTGGCTTTGCCCCTCTTGCACCACCTGCTGCAATAGCAACATATTGTTTACCATCAACCTCATAAGTGATTGGCGTAGCAAAACCACCTGCTGGCAATTGATATTCCCAAACAACCTTGCCCGTCTTTTTATCAAAGGCACGAATTCGTTCATCTCTGGTGCTTGCTATAAAAATAAGTCCACTGGCAGTTACTAGCGGACCTCCGTAGGTTTCCGTGCCCGTAATGGGTATTCCTTTTTTGGTGAGTTCAGGAAATTCCCCTAATGGAACAGTCCATAAATAATCACCCGTGTTCAGGTCGATAGCATTTAATGTTCCCCA
>JANOUH010000201.1:0-8797 GCA_031416795.1 Cytophagales bacterium
ACCAGCACGAATCAACCCATTAAAGTTATCTTGTTAGGTTCATCTCGTCTACTCTTGCAACAAGGATTAACCGAGTCGTTGGCCGGGCGCTTTGAAACTACCTATCTGGGGCATTGGTCATTCACAGAAATGGAACAAGCCGTTGGCGTGACAGCCGAACAATATGTTTGGTTTGGTGGCTATCCCGGTGCAGCCAGTTTAATGAATGATGAAGATCGCTGGAAAAAATATGTGAACGATGCACTGATTGAAACCAGTATCTCCAAAGATATTCTCATGCTTACCCGTGTTGACAAGCCTGCCTTGTTGCGAAAACTTTTTGAGTTAGGATGTTTATACTCTGGACAAATTCTATCCTATACAAAAATCGTAGGGCAGTTGCAGGATGCAGGAAATACTACAACTTTAGCTCATTACTTGCAGTTGCTCGATACAGCCGGACTCCTGGCAGGTATTGAAAAGTATACAGGCGAACAACTTCGCCAACGTTCTTCTAGTCCGAAATTTCAGGTACACAACACTGCGTTACTTACGGCACAACAAGGTGCTGCATTGAAGGAAGTGAGATTGAAGCCTGATGTATGGGGCCGTTGGGTGGAGGCCGCAATTGGAGCGCATTTGGTCAACCATCAATTAAGTGAAGGTTACACGGTTCACTACTGGCGCCACAGAAATGATGAGATTGATTTTGTGCTAGAGAAGAAGGGAAAAGTGATTGGGCTGGAAGTGAAAAGTGGTGCTACACAAAAAGCACCCGGCATGGAAGCATTCAAGAAGCAACATGAGCCTGATAAAGTACTACTAGTTGGAAACAGCGGAATACCTTGGCAAGAGTTTTTGAAAATCTCACCAGTTCAACTATTTTAAAGAAGATTTTTGTAAATGGCCTTCAACGAAGACTCAAGAGTTAAAATACCAACGATCTTACACCTGGTTCGATTAGGGTACACCTACTTGTCTTTAGCCGGGCAGGAATGGGATGAGTCAAACAATATTTTCACGAGCATCTTTGAAGAAAGTATCAATAGAATCAATGCCAACCTTCTCTTAAGCAAAGCCGACATCACCAGGCTTTGTGATGAGGTGAGTTTGAGCTTGGAAAATGAAGATCTTGGGAAAGTCTTTTATGAAAAGTTGATCGATCAATCAGGAACCCGGTTGATTGACTTCAAAAACTTTAATAATAATTCCTTTCATGTCGTTACCGAACTGACTTGCAAAAAAGATGACGAGGAGTTTCGCCCGGACATTACGTTGCTGATTAATGGAATGCCACTAGTGTTCATTGAAGTGAAGAAGCCGAATAATCAGGATGGGATACAGGCCGAGGTGAACAGAATGCAGAAGCGGGTGCAAAACAAGAAGTTCCGAAACTTTGTGAACATCACGCAGCTAATGATATTCTCTAATAACATGGAATATCGCGAGGATTCTCATCAGCAGTTGGAAGGCGCTTTCTACGCCACATCTTCTTATGGAAAGATGGTACTCAACTATTTCCGTGAAGAAGAAAAATTTGACCTGAACAAAATCCTGAAGCCGGCTGATGAGGGTATTGAAAATCTTGTGCTGAAGGATACCAACTATGTGGGTATTAAAAACGCACAGGAGTTTATCACGAATAAAAATCCAGATAGCCCCACAAATAGAATTTGTACTTCCTTGCTTCAGAGCGAACGCCTTGCCTTTTTACTTCAATACTCATTCGCCTATGTAAAGGAAAACACAGGCCTTCAAAAACACATTATGCGTTACCCGCAACTGTTTGCAACGAAGGCCATTCAAGCAAAACTTGATGAAGGTGTTAGAAAGGGAATTATCTGGCATACCCAGGGTAGCGGTAAAACCGCATTGACCTATTATAATGTAAAATGTCTAACGGATTACTTTCAAAGCAAAAACATTATTCCCAAATTCTACTTCATTGTTGACCGACTTGATTTGCTGATACAAGCCGGCAAAGAATTTAGAAGCCGTGGATTAGTAGTGCATGAAATTAATTCGCGAAATGATTTCGTGAAAGATATTAAGACTACGAGTGTTATTCATAATGATTCAGGTAAGCGGGAAATTACCGTAGTCAACATTCAGAAATTTAAGGATGACCCGGATGTAGTTCGCAATACCGATTACAATCTGAATATTCAGCGCGTTTATTTTCTTGATGAGGTTCATCGAAGCTACAACCCTAAAGGAAGTTTTCTTGCTAACCTGAATGAATCTGATCCAAATGCTATAAAGATAGGATTGACGGGTACACCCTTGCTGGGCTCCGATTACAACTCACGCGCGTTGTTTGGAAACTACATCCACAAGTATTATTACAATGCATCCATTGCCGATGGCTATACACTTCGACTAATCCGTGAGGAGATTGAAACAAAGTATAAACTCTCCATGCAAAAGGCATTGGAAGAGATTGATATACTGAAAGGCGAAGGCGACAAGAAAACCGTTTATGCTCATCCACGATTTGTTGAACCCATGCTCGACTACATCGTGGAAGATTTTGAAAAAGCCCGAACCACCATGGATGATCCAAGTATTGGCGGCATGGTGATTTGCGATTCATCCGAACAAGCTGAAAAACTTTATGAAATTTTTCAGTTCAAGTATGCCAGCAAGGAAGTGAGCCAGGAGTTACTCCTGGCAGCAGAGCCTTCGATGAGTTACACTGGTGAACGAAAGAAAAAATACAGCCCCACTTCTGGGTCCCTTATTCTGCACGACATCGGTACTAAAAAAGAGCGTGAGGATGAGATTGAAGCATTTAAAGATGGCAAGACTGATCTACTCTTTGTCTTTAATATGCTGCTCACGGGCTTTGATGCTCCCCGATTAAAGAAACTGTATCTCGGCAGGCTGATTAAGAAACATAATTTACTTCAGGCACTCACGCGCGTAAACCGCACCTACAAGAATTTTCGTTACGGTTATGTGGTAGACTTTGCCGACATCGAAGAAGAATTTAAGAAAACCAATCAGGATTACTTCAACGAATTGCAGGAAGAGCTGGGTGATGAAATGGAGCACTACTCCAATTTGTTTAAGACTCCGGCAGAGATAGAAATAGACATTCAGAACATTAAAGAAGTGCTTTTTCATTTTGATACGGAGAATGCAGAAGTGTTTTCGCAACAAGTCTCTCAGATTACTGACAGGGCAGAGATGCTCAAGATTACCCGTGCCTTGAATACCGCACGTGAGCTTTACAACCTCATCAGACTTTCCGGTAATTACGACTTACTCCACAAACTGGATTTTCAAAAGCTCACTCTGCTGGCACGTGAAGCCAACAACCACCTGGCGCTCATCAACGCACGCGAAGCACTGGAGAGCAGTGGTGAAACCACCAACTTGTTAAACCTCGCCCTGGAAGACGTAATCTTTGCTTTTACAAAAGTGAAAGAAGAGGAGATGGTGTTGGCCGATCAATTGCGCAATACCTTGCAACGTACACGCGAAAAGTTGGGTGGCAATTTTGATCAGAAAGATCCGGTCTTCATAAGCCTTAGGGAAGAGCTGGAACGGCTGTTTAAGAAAAAGAATCTTTCTGAGGTGACCAAGGAAGAAATGGAGGCAAACATAAAAGCCCTGAACGAAATTTATGATAAAGCCCGTGAACTGGAACGCAAAAATCAACTCTTACGAGCCAAGTATCAGCATGACGAGAAGTATGCCCGTATTCATAAACGCCTGATGGAAAAGGACCCGCTAACGGAAAGTGAAAGCAAATTATTTGAAGTGTTGAGTGGATTAAAAAAAGAGGTGGACAATCAGATCCTTCAAAACTCCAACATACTGGAGAACGAAAGCTTTGTGGAGAAAATGATTTTGCGACTGGTGATAGACCAGATTAAGAACAAACATCAATTGCCGCTGGATGCCGCGACTTCTAAGCGCATTAACCAGTTGATTGTAAAAGAATACATGAATGAATTTTTAGGAAGAGCTGCCTGATAGATAAAAAGTATGACGAAAAACATTGAATTTGAGAAGAAGACTAAAGAGCTGATCGATAACCTGAAAAGCGTTTGTGCTAATTATGGATTAGGTAACGATGGCAACGAGTTTAAAATCATTACGCAGGTATTTCTGTATAAATTTTTGAACGATAAGTTTATTTACGAAGTAAAGCAGACTGATAAAAAGCTTGCGAAGCTCGAACCCAAAGAACTTGATGCTGCTTTAAACAAACTTTCAGCGGATGACTATGAAATGCTCACCATGCAACTCAATGAGAACACCGCACGGTTGAAACCCAGGCAATTCATTTCAAGTCTGTTTGCACGCCAGAATAAGCCCAAGTTTGCTGAAGCCTTTGACAACACACTCCTCGACATTGCCAAAGAGAACAGCGATATTTTTTCAGTGATTACCGATGGTGGCGAAAAGATTGTGCTTTTCGAAAACATCAGCAAGTACGTAACCGACAAACGCGATGAATTCTGCAAGGCCATCATCAACAAACTGGTGAACTTCAGTTTCGAACATATCTTTCACGAGAAGTTTGATTTTTACGCCACCATCTTTGAATACCTCATTAAAGATTACAACACCAACAGTGGCGGCAAGTATGCCGAATATTTTACACCGCATGCAGTAGCCAAAATTATGGCACGCTGCCTCGTGCAAGGCAAAGTGAAGAACGTTACCTGTAATGATCCCAGTGCGGGATCGGGCACTCTGCTGATGAACCTCGCACACGAAATAGGTGAAGACAAGTGTACCCTTTACTCGCAGGACATCTCACAGAAATCTTCTAACCTGCTGCGGTTGAATCTGATCTTAAACAACCTGGTGCACTCCATCCCCAATGTAGTTAAAGGCAACACGTTGCTCGACCCGTACCATAAGGACAAAAAGGGCAAACTGCAAAAATTTGATTACATCGTTAGCAACCCACCGTTTAAGCTCGACTTCTCTGATTATAGCAACCAGTTGAACACCAAAGAAAACCACGACCGTTTTTTTGCTGGTGTGCCCAATGTGCCCAAAGCCAAGAAAGAGAGCATGGCTATCTACCTCATGTTTTTGCAACACATCATTTATTCATTAAATGATACAGGAAAAGCAGCCGTAGTAGTGCCCACCGGATTTATTACCGCACAAAGCGGCATTGAAAGAAAGATCCGCGAAAAACTGGTAGACGGTAAAATGCTGCGCGGTGTAATCTCCATGCCCAGCAACATTTTTGCCACTACGGGCACCAACGTTTCCATTTTGTTTATGGATAAGACCAACACCAAAGGTGACATTGTGTTGATGGATGCTTCTAAGTTAGGTGAAACCATTAAGGAAGGTAAGAACCAGAAGACCGTACTGCGTTATGACGAGGAAGAGTTAATCATCAATACATTCAATAATCACAAAGCTGTTGATGATTTTTCTGTTTGGTGAGTTATGAGCAAATCAAAGAGAAAAACTATTCATTAAGCGCAGGACAATATTTTGAAGTAAGGATTGATTACAAGGAAATTACTGAGAAGGAGTTTAAATTAAAGATGAATAGCTACAAGCAAAATCTGAGTATTCTTTTTTCAAATTCAAATGCCTTGGAAGTAGAAATCAAAAGTAACCTGGAAAGTATCCTCAAATGAAAGATATAATTACACTTTCAAAGGCAGTCAAATATTCTGAAAGGAGGGTTGCAGCTAATAAAGTGTCGCTTAGTAATTTTATTACTACTGATAATATTTTGCAGAACAAGGCAGGAGTAATTGAAGCCACAGGTCTTCCACCAAGTAATAGTGCGATGCCTGGCTATGAAGCGAGAAATATATTGGTTGGCAATATTCGACCCTATCTAAAGAAAATCTGGTTTGCAAATCAAAGTGGAGGTTGTTCGGCTGATGTTTTAGTTTTCGAAGTCAGTAGTGATTATGATCCAAAATTCATTTACTATTCAATGTTTAGGGATGATTTTTTTGATCACATAATGAGAGGTTCCAAGGGAACAAAAATGCCTCGTGGTGATAAGAATCAAATATTAGATTTTAGTATTCCAAATTTTAAGTTGAAGGAACAAGAACAAATAGCTTCAGTCCTTTCTTCCTTAGACTCCAAAATCTCTCTCAACAACCGCATCAATGCCGAGTTAGAGGCCATGGCCAAGACCATTTACGATTATTGGTTTGTGCAGTTTGATTTCCCTGATAAGAAAGGTAAGCCCTACAAAGCCAGCGGTGGCAAAATGGTGTGGAGTGAGGAGTTGAAGAGAGAGATACCGGAGGGGTGGGAGGTCAAACAATTAAAAGACTTTGCAAAGACCGGTTCTGGCGGAACTCCATTATCAACCGTAAAAACTTATTATGAAAATGGAACTATACCTTGGATTAATAGTGGTGAAGTAAATGAACCTTTTATTGTAAAGGCTGAGAAATTTATCACTGAAGAGGGATTGAGTAATTCAAGCGCAAAAATATTTAAGAAAGGAACTATCCTCATGGCAATGTATGGTGCCACAGCTGGAAAAGTTAGCTTGATGGATATTGAAGCATGCACAAATCAGGCGATTTGCGCAATCAATACCAACGAGGAGTTTTATAGAATCTATATCAAATATGGGTTAGAAGACTTATATAGGTACTTGGTAAATCTGAGCTCGGGTTCTGCAAGAGATAATTTATCTCAGGATAAGATTCGAGATTTGAAGTTTGTTATCCCTCAGATGGAAATCCTTCAACAGTTTCATGAAACCGTAAACACTTTCATGTTGAAGATCTTAGTAAATATGAAGGAAAACCAAAAACTCACCGAACTCCGCGATTGGCTCTTGCCCATGCTCATGAACGGGCAGATAAAAATTAAAGATGCGGAGAGGGAGTTGGCGATGGCTGCGGAGCCTATACTTTCTTACAGCAAATCGAAGCTTTGATAATGGCAGAAGTATTTTACATCGATACTTGGCAAGAAAGGTTCGGTCTGAACACGGGTGGAACTCGGAATAAAAAAGTTTATGTAAACCCAGATGATAATCAACCCTATTATTTTAAACAGTCTTTTAAGAAACCAGGAAAGGACTACAAATATGAGTTTTGGTCTGAGATCATCGCATACGAACTTGGTGAAATGTGTGGCTTCAATATTCTGCCATATCATATAGCCATTCGTGGCAATGAGGTAGGCTGCATTTCCAAATCAATGCATCATCCGGGTAATGAAGAACTTGTAGAAGGCGGTCGCTATATACAGGCTTTTGATAATACATTCAATCCAAAGGAAGTTAAGTTACGACATCAATATTCATTTGATCTGATAATTCATTCCTTGGAATTTTTAGGTTTAAAGAAGTATTACAAAGATTTAATGGATGTTATTGTCTTTGACGCCCTAATTGGGAATAGTGACAGGCATCAAGAAAATTGGGCTTTTATAAATCAGAATACCGGCATTTCAAATTCGCTCAGAGTTATTGAATTTGTTCTTTCCAATGAGAAGCATTTCCATGAATTGCCAAATTGGCTTAAGAAGTTTGTAAAGAAAATGTTTACGAAAGATGGTAAAATCAAGGTCGAATTCAAGAGGGCTAGATTATCATTACCTCGAAAAACTCGATTTGCTCCTATTTATGATAGCGGTTGCAGCTTTGGTCGTGAACTATTAGATGAAAAGGTTACTGAATATCTAAAGGACCCTAATAGGGTTGAAAGTTATGTTAAGAAAGGGTTAAGCGAAATTCATTGGAAAGGAAAGAAAGTAAGTCATTTCGTTTTGCTGGCCAATCTTTTGAAAGAAGAAGCCTTTAAAGGGATGGTTCAGGATTCCATTAAAAGGGTCATCGAGAAATTTAATCAAAAGCAATTCGATGAACTTATTTCGCAAGTTGACGTTGACTTGCCTCTGGAGTGTCAGTACATCAAAATACCTTCGGAAAGGAAGGAACTGATTTGTAAATTGGTACTTTCTCGATTTAATTCGTTAAAAGCACTGGTGGAGGAGAAAACAAAGTGAAAGAGATAGGCCATATATATTTATGCTGGCGCAAAGGCCAGGGTGAAAGAAGACACATAGTTGGTGTTTTGAAAAAAAACGCCACCGAAGGCGTTCGCTTTGAATATTTAAATGAAGGAGTAGAGGCTGCTAAGAAAGAAGGGTTCGCACCATACCCGGAGTTTCCTGAGTTAGCTAAAAAATATTCAGATAATGTAGAGGAGATATTCGGTCAGAGGATCATGAAGTCAGAGCGATCCGATATTAAAGACTTTTTAGATTTCTGGGAAATAGATCCCAAGTACAAAGACGAAAAGTTTTATTTACTGGCACATACGCAAGGATTAAGCCCTACCGATAACTTTGAATTTCTGGCTGACTACAACCGGGTGAAATCACTTTGCTTTTTAACAGACATGGCGAGTTTAAGTGTCTTGAAGTTACCGGCTGGAACCATCCAAAAAGGTGACCAACTAACCTACCACTTAGAAAAAGACAATGCACATGATAAAGATGCAGTGAAGGTTTTCAAAGGAGATACTCATATCGGCTATATTAAAAAAATACACAGTCGGGTGTTTCATAAAAAAGGTATAGGCACTTTTAAACTCACCGTGAAAGCAGTTGAGCAGAATGGAATTATCACACGAGTCTTTGTTAAAGTAGCAGCAGATGATTAGTAAGCTGCTAAGTTAGAGTCAAAGATTAACGAAGGTATCAAGCAGCCCGTATCGCAATCACCGGATCAAGACGGGCAGCCATCGCTGCGGGAACAATACCGGCCACCAAGCCAATGACCGATGAAACACCAAGACCTAGTGTAGCAACAATTTAGTTATGCAACATAATATTTGGATAGTTTTCG
>JANOUH010000202.1:0-3138 GCA_031416795.1 Cytophagales bacterium
TAAATCTGATGCCGATCAGATTATTGTTCGGTATAAAGTAAGTGGTGAAAAAGCGATGCCACACATGCCAGCTACTGGTGTTAGTGGCGTTGATTTGTATGCGATAAGTACGGATGGAAAAGGGTTATGGTGTTCGGGAAGATATACATTTGGGGATACCATCGAATATCGGTTTAAGGGTTTAACACCAAACGATAATTATCATCAGAAGGGGCACGAATACCGGTTGTATTTTCCATTGTATAATAGTGTTCAGTGGATGGAAGTTGGGGTTCCAGCGGCAGCATTCTTTAATCCATTACCTGTGCGAAAGGAAAAGCCTATTGTAGTTTATGGAACCTCCATTGCGCAAGGCGGTTGTGCTTCCCGTCCTGGGATGGCATGGCCTGCTATTGTAGGAAGAAAACTGGATCGACCGTTGATCAATCTTGGATTTTCCGGCAATGGAAGATTAGAGAAAGAAGTGACTGACTTCATAGGAGAGATCGATGCAAAAATGTATGTATTGGATTGCTTGCCCAATCTGGATGCATCTGACGCATCTAAATCTGAACAAGTAAAAAATCTGGTTATACAATCCGTCAAGCAGCTTCGCCAAAAAAATCTCTTGACTCCAATTTTACTGGTGGAACATTGTGGCTTTAGTGATGAAGCTATTAATCCATCCCACAAACTAAGTTATACAGCACTTAACCAGGCACAGCGACTGGCATTTGAACAACTGAAATCAGAAGGGCATAATAATTTGTATCTCTTATCGAAGGAAGAAATTGGGTTATCGATGGATGCAACAGTTGATGGAATTCACCCTAATGATCTGGGCATGCAACAATATGCTGATGCCTATGAAAAAATAATAAGAAAAATTTTAGATGAACCATGGGGCGAACATGCTACGACTCAACCCAGCATTCAAAACAGAGATGCTAAGGTTTACGATTGGGACAATCGTCATCAGGAAATACTGGCGTTAAATAAAATGAAGTCACCCAGAATTGTATTTCTTGGCAACTCCATCACTCATTTCTGGGGTGGCGAACCGAAAATATCCATCGTGAACGGCCTTGATTCGTGGAATCAATTTATGGAGCCCCTGGGTGTTCGAAATTTTGGTTATGGATGGGACCGAATCGAAAACGTTTTGTGGCGTGTGTATCACGATGAGCTATCCGGCTATGAAGCGGCCCAGGTTGTTATGCTGATTGGAACGAATAACATCTCACTGAATTCCAATGCAGAAATTCTTGAGGGATTACAATTTCTTATTGAGGCTATAAAAGTCCGCCAGCCAAAAGCGGAGATTTTGTTAATGGGAATTTACCCTCGTAGAAAAGACGAGGAGAAAATTTCTGAATTAAACAAAGGGTTAGTAAATGTTTCTGGATTAATGAATGTGCGTTACCTCGATGCAGGCAAGGTGCTTCTTGACGCGTATGGTAAAATCAACGAAACTTTTTTTACTGATGGCTTACATCCAAATGCTGAAGGATACAGAAAATTGGCACAGGTGATTACTCCGTACCTTAAGCCTCTTGAAAAAGTACAAACCAAAAAGAAATAATAGATATGAAGAAGAGAGATTGTGTAGCGTTGGCCGTGACGGGCAGTTGAAAGATGTGATCAGCAAAACCATCATTATTTAAATGAACAAACCCATTCAATCCATACAAGTCGGTTCGTTAAGCAAGCGAGATACAACCATTTCCATCTTCATTATTGGAGTGTTGTTTTTCATTTTTGGTTTTGTCTCCTGGGTAAATTCTATTCTGATTCCTTACTTTAAAATAGCCTGCGAACTCAGCAACTTCAGATCATACTTAGTCACGTTCGCCTTTTATATTTCTTATTTTGTCATGTCGGTGCCTTCATCCTATTTGTTGAAGTCGGTGGGATTTAAAAAGGGAATGATGATTGGCTTTTGGGTGATGGCTGTTGGCGCTTTCATTTTTGTTCCTGCTGCGCTCAGTAGAACCTATGAAATATTTTTATTCGGCTTGTTTACCTTGGGAACAGGGTTAGCCATCCTGCAAACAGCAGCCAATCCATACATTACCGTATTAGGCCCAAAAGAAAGAGCCGCACAACGCATCAGCATCATGGGCATTTGTAATAAGGGAGCAGGAATATTGGCTCCCTTGATTTTTGCAGCCGTGGTTTTGCGTGTAGGTGATACAGAGTTATTCAATCAATTATCCACCATGGGTGAAGCTGAAAAGAATGCTGCACTCGATGAATTAATACGCAGGGTAATCATACCTTACTCTATCGTGGGAGTAGTATTATTTGGCCTTGGCTTGATGGTGCGTTTCTCTCCGCTGCCGGAGATTGACACCGAACATGAAAGTTCAGATGTGGCCATCGCAAATTCCGGAAAGACAAGCATCTTTCAATTTCCTCATCTTATCTTAGGTGCATTCGCCATATTTGTTCATGTGGGCACACAGGTGATCGCCATCGATACCATTATTGGATACGCCAATTATATGCACATCGATTTGATGGAAGCAAAAGTTTTTCCATCCTACACACTCTTTGTTACGATCTGTGGATATGTGATTGGCATTTCGCTTATTCCAAAATTTATCAGTCAGGTGAACATGTTTAGGATTTGCACCCTGCTTGGAGTGATCTTTACCTTGCTCATTATTTTCACCAATGGTTCGGTAAATTTTTTGGGTCACACCACGGATATTTCAATTTGGTTTGTAGTCTTATTAGGTCTTGCCAACTCATTGGTATGGGCTGGCATCTGGCCACTTGCTTTGGATGGCTTAGGAAGGTTCACCAAACTAGGTGCTTCCATCATGATCATGGGTTTATGCGGCAACGCGATCATGCCTTTGTTCTACGGATACTTTGCTGATTTGTATGATGTAAGAATTGCTTATTGGGTTTTATTCCCTTGCTACCTATACCTGGTATTTTATGCAGTATATGGACATCGGATCAGAAGGTGGAGTCTATAAATATAAAATCTGATCCTCGGTCTGTGTCCCCACCATAGTCGTTAACTTAAGAGAAAAAGACATTGGTGTAGCGCCTCAAAATTGTTTTTATGCATAGCCGATAGAAGCCCCTCCTGGGGCAAACTTGAAAAAGTTTTCTCCCCATAGTTTTTAGTTTAAAAAGCGGGGGTTT
>JANOUH010000203.1:0-3512 GCA_031416795.1 Cytophagales bacterium
TGGAAAACAAAGCCGCCTGGTAATGCCCACGCATCAACGCCCTTAAATTTTAACAACAAAATTTTCAATTGATTATCATGGAAACCGAAAATGACGCAGTCAATAGAAACTTGTTCGATAATACTTTTTTTAGGTTTCCTCTCGTCTGTAAAATATTGTTCTTTCATGGTTTGCATATTATCTTAGGTTGTAAAGGCTTCAAAGTTAGTTGAAAATGCCCCCTCAGTATAGGAGGCTTTTTTGAAATTAGATTTTGAGTTCGGGTACTTTTGTAAAATTTTAATGCAATGATAAACAAAAATTTAAAATTATTTTGTCAGTCCAAAAGTTTTTCGGACTATTGTATCAAATTGGTACAATAATCAATTATCAAACAAGAAGTATGAAATTCACAACTAAACAATTAACCTTATTCGTCGGCATTATTTTACTCTTTTGCCCATGCAAAGACTCAAAGGCTACTTTGAATGGTGATGTTATAAAAAACTCAACTTTAGTCAAAACGGAAGGCAACCTTTCCTATAGAGATCTGAATACAAATGGCAATATGGACATCTACGAAGATGCTTTGCAACCCATCGAAAAGCGGATTGACGATCTGCTCGCTCAAATAAATGTGGCTAAGACAGCAGGGATGAAACATCTCTTTGTAGAATAGGTCATGCCCGCCAAACCTTTTGAGAGTATTGCATCAAGTATTGTTTATTTGAAAAAAAAATTATAAAAAAAGATAGCGATACTGAGGGGGCATTTTTCGCAAAAAACAGTTATTAATTGTACTTTTTACAATTAATGTGGTTCATTATCAAATAGTTATATTCCTAACAGAACATAAAAGGGGATCTATATTAAAATGCAAAAAATAAAATTCATGCTAACGATTGCGTACAAAATAAAAAATTGATTGTCTAAATGACAATAATATAGAAAACCTTTTTACCTTAGTGCCATAAACACACTTTGTACCAATTTGGGCTTTCAACAACTAGAATGTTTTCATCATATTTTTTAAACTAAACTCTTTAGAATTATGAATCAGATGCTTTACGCACTTCCCAAGAAGCTTGGGGTAGTTTGGCTATTCCTGCTTTTCGCAGGTCTTAATTCACTGACTGCACAACGCACCATTTCGGGCAAAGTCAGTGACGCCGCAGGTCCTATTCCTGGAGCGAGTGTCGTCGTTAAAGGCACTACGACAGGTACAGCGACAGATGGCGATGGTAACTTTTCGTTTGCTGTAAAAGGCGACAATCTCACACTTTCTATCTCTGCAGTTGGTTACTCAACACAAGAGATTGCTTTAGGGACTCAAACTTCTATTAACATCACTTTAACGGAAGACGTTTCGACTCTTTCGGAAGTTATTGTAACGGGGTATTCTGTTGACAAAAGACGGCAATCAACGGGTGCCGTTTCAATTGTCAAAACCAGAGACCTTACGACTGTACCTTCATCAAGTGTTGACCAACAGCTCCAAGGTAGAGTTGCGGGTTTAACAGTTGTCACAACCAGCCAACCTGGTTCTGGAAGCCAGATTCGTATTCGTGGTTTCGGTGCATTTGGTGGCAACGAACCGCTCATTATTGTTGATGGTTATCCAGTAGGAAATGCAAACTTCTTAAATCCAGAGGATATTGAAACGACAACAGTATTGAAAGATGCTTCTTCTGCTTCAATCTATGGTGCAAGAGCTGCTAATGGTGTCATTGTCTATACCACTAAAAGGGGTAAAAAGAATGCTAAAAAGTTAAATATCACTTATGACGGCATTTTTGGCGTTACGGATCCAGGCACGGGGCAAAAAATGATGAACCCACAAGACCAAGCGACTTGGACTTGGACGGCTCTTAAAAACTCTGGTTCTCCGCTTACTCATCCACAGTATGGTTCGGGCGCAACGCCAGTCATACCAGATTACCTTAAAGTAGGTAGCAGAAGTGGTGTCATCGGATCGGTTGATTTAGCCGCTGAGAAGTTAAAGTACAATATCACAGGACCAACGATTGGTGATTTTTATCAAGTCATCAAAGCGAATAAAGAAGGAACAGACTGGTATAAAGCTTTGACACAGAACGGTACAATTCAAAGACATACCTTAGGTTTTGAAGGTGGTGGCGATGCTTCACGTTTTTATGTAGGCATGTCCATGCAAGACCAACAAGGTATTTTAGCAAGTCAAAGAGCAAAACGTTATGGGTTGCGTGTCAATACGGAATTCGATCTTGGTAAACGTGTAAGAATTGGTGAAAACATTCAGATGACGTTTCTCCAAATCTTAGGTCGTCAAGGTGGTAATGAAGGATTAGCATCTTCACAAAATGAAAATGATATTTTAGCAGCGTTCAGGGCACCAACAATCATACCTGTTTATGATGAGTTTGGTGGATATGCTGGTACGACGGCTCTTGGTTTTGGTCAAGGTTCAAACCCTGTTGCCAATCAACAGAGAGGAAAGTTAAACAAAAACTTTAATGCCCAAGCCTCAGGCAATTTTTATATTGAAATTGACCCGATTAAGGATTTAACATTCCGCTCATCTATCGGGGGCAATTATAATAATTTTTATGGTTGGGGATATGGTGCGCCAATATATGAAACCCTTGAAAACAAAGGGGTCAATTGGGCATATAATGAAAATGGTGGATTTAGATTAGGATGGACTTTGACTAACACGCTTGCTTACAAAAAGCAGTTTGGTATTCATGGGATGGAGTTATTGGCTGGTCAAGAAGCTCTTAATACTGGTTTTGGTAAAAATATCAGTGCAAATGGTCGTAATCCTTTCTCTGGTGACCCTAACTATATCACTATCTCTACTTTGGATATCAGAGAACCTGCAAATAGCACGAAAGATAATGGTATAACATTTAACTCTTATTTTGGTAGAGCTATTTATAACTTGAATGACAAGTATATCGTCACGGGTGTTATCAGACGTGATGGTTCTTCTCGATTTGGCGCGAATGCAAAATATGGTGTATTCCCTGCTATATCTGCGGCATGGAGGATGTCAGATGAGTCATTTATGAAAGGTATTGATTGGGTAACAGACTTAAAAATCAGGGGCGGTTACGGTACAATGGGTAACTCAAACAACGTTGACCCAAATAACCAATTTGACCTTTACGCTTCAAGTGTGGCGAACTCTTCTTATGACATCAATGGTACAAATGCTGGGGTTGTAAACGGATTTAGACAATCAAGAATTGGTAACCCTAATGCAAAATGGGAAACCAGTGTCACCAAAAACATAGGCTTTGATGGTTCATTCTTGAAAGGAAAATTGGATGTTATCATGGATTTATGGCAGAAAGACACAAGAGATTTATTGTATAGACTACCCATCACACAAACAGCAGGTGGTGCAACAGCTCCTTCTGTGAATGTCGGTACCATGGTCAATAAAGGTGTTGATATTCAAGTCATTAACAGAGGTAACTTTACAAGAGATCTTGGATATGAATTAAACGTTACGGGTAGTTTCCTCCATAATGAAATAACTAAAATCGGTG
>JANOUH010000204.1:0-16441 GCA_031416795.1 Cytophagales bacterium
GATCCGGATGACTATGGGGAGAGAGCCGGTATCCAGAAGAAGTGAAGCGCATGTGGTACCATAAAATACATACGCTGTCTACGTTAGTTGAACTTAGCTTTCAAGCCAAGTAAGAGGTCTGTGCTTTATACCATTCTTACCACTACCTTTACGACTGTAATCTAACTTACCTCACTACGTATGTACGCAAAATGCTGGCTGATTATTAAAGATGACGACAAACTGACCTTTGAGGTGATCGGTAAAGCGTCAAACGACAATTCGTTCAGCAACAGAACGCACGGCATGCAAAAGGATGGCATGAATGTAACGAGTGTGGTACTGCCCGTGACCAACAAGAACTCCACCAAACAAGGCATCACATTTATTAACTACACGCTCGAAGAGGGTCTCTACGAGCGACTGCTGAAGGAGCACAACGCAATCATCATGCGCAACGCGGGGGAGTGGTGATTAGCCCATCACAACTTTTTCTTCATCTCTTCAAAGGAACTTACTCGCTCCTGCCAATGCTCTTGTTTGGTTTTCTTGAGAAAGCGAATGGCGGATTCGATGGTTTGTTTCGCTTCCACATTCCGATTCAAAACAAGTAGCGTTTCAACTTTTTCGCGGTAGTACCAGTTGTCTTCCTGGATGGCCAATGCGCGGTCGAGGTAGCGAAGTACTTCATGAAGATCTTTTTGATTCATCTTATTGTAGTAGCCAATAAAACCGAGCACTTCAGGATCGTTTGGATTTTTTGCCAACAAGGTTTTGATATGCTGATCAACCTCTTCATCGGTGTTGGTATGGATGACAAAGGAGACAGTAGTATTCTCCCACGAGAGATACAGGTACGCTTCAAAGTTTTTTATATCGAGATCAATGGTCAGGGATTCATATAAGCGATCGGATGATTTTGGAATTGTCGTGAATCGCGCGGCTTCTGTTTTAACATCATATTCATAGGGGGCACCATATACTTTGCTCGTGTCTGTGTTGAGCAAGAGAGTCCATTCTTTTTCACCAGGAATCGAAAGCAACGCATAAGTACCCGTATTAATTTTTTGCTTGTTGATCCACACGGGTTGATCAAATTGAATGGTGGTGCACTTGCCGGCACCGGTTCGCCATAAACTATCGAATGGAACGAGATCGCCAAAAAATTTTCGTCCGCGTAAGGCAGGCCGCCCATAGCGGATGTTGATGTTCGTATAACCCACTTTCTGCGACAGTTTTCCTTCAGGACTAAAATCGGGGAAGTTCATTTGGGCCCAGGTAGTGAGTGTGAATAGCAAAGAGAAGACAGTAAAGACAAATCGATTTTGCATGCGCTATTGTTTGATGATTCAAGATGCGCACTAAACAGCTCGTGTCGTGTTAATGTGATGTTAATAGTAACTATTTCCGAAACACCATACCACAGGATTCTGGTTTACGCAATACACTCCTGTCCGCGAAGACACACTAGAGCTAGAGACACACAGCAACACGAACAATTAATAACGATCAATAAACCATTCTGAGCCAATCATTTCTCTTTCCCATTTTTGTTTTTATCTTGATTGTTCAATCATTCACTAGCCATACATGAAAACCAATCAACTTTTATTCAGAGCCCTCGCGGTAGCATCTCTTATATTTTTTATCTGGTCGTGCAAGCCAGCAGCTACAGAACCAATAGCAGAAAAGAAAGAAAGCAGTCCGCTTTACGATTATGTCTTAGCGGATGATCCGGAGTTTAAGTATGAGATTGCACACACGGTAAGGAAAGATAACTATACTTACTATGTCATGCGCATGACATCCCAGCAATGGCTCACCACCAACGAAGTGAATGAAACTGAATGGTGGCATTGGGTGAGCATGGTGGTGCCGGATAATTATAAATATTCTACCGGCATGATGTGGATTGGTGGCGGCACCAAAGATGATCCGTTGCCAACAGAACCAGATGGATTGATTTTAAATGTCGCATCGGCAACACAATCAGTAGTGGCGCAGGTTCACAATATTCCGTTTCAGCCGTTAGTCTTTAAGGGTGATACGGTGCATCGCTATGAAGATGCCATCATTGCTTATGGCTGGCGCAAGTTTATGGAAGGTGGGGCCAAAGATGAAGATGTGAAATGGCTGTCGCGATTGCCCATGACCAATGCCGTGGTCGCTGCGATGGATGTGGTACAAGATGTAATCAAAAAGAATAATCATACAGCGATCAACAATTTTGTTGTAGCTGGTGCCTCAAAGCGTGGCTGGACGACCTGGACCACCGGAGCAGTTGATAAACGTGTGGTGGCTATCGTGCCTGTGGTGATTGATTTGCTCAATGTGGTTCCATCATTTCAACATCATTGGCGCAACTATGGATTCTGGGCTCCCGCTGTTACTGATTATGTCAATGAAGGCATTATGGAATGGCAAGGGTCAAAGGAATATGCACGACTACTTGAAATTGTTGAACCGTATTCGTACAAAGAAAAATACACGATGCCCAAATTATTGATTAACGCTTCGGGCGATCAGTTCTTTCTTCCCGATAGCTGGAAGTTTTATTGGAAGGATCTGCCCGGAGAAAAACATTTAATGTATGTGCCCAACTCAGGCCATGATGTTTCTGAAAGTGATGCAGTACAAAATCTCACCGCCTTCTATGCATCGGTGCTTGACAACACACCACGACCGAATTATACGTGGGAGATAGCCGGTGATACGTTCAAAATAAAAACAGAGGCAGCCAGTAAACCATCTTCTATAAAATTATGGCAGGCACACAATCCTGAGAAACGTGATTTCAGGATTGATGTCTTTGGTCCCAGGTGGACTGCTACTGACGTTCCATTAAATGATCATGGGACCTATTCGATCACGCTAGTAACTCCTGAAAAAGGATGGAAGGGTTACTTTGTTGAAATTACTTATCCGGGCAAGATTCCTTTTAAGGTAACGACCGGAGTTGAAGTGTTACCAAGAACGTATCCATTTGAACCCTTTGTATCGGCTAGCCCGATGGGCACGATGGAATAGAAATTCAGATTAGAGGGAGACGGACTAATCGAGCAACCGGAATTTGGATCCTTAATTTGGAATTTGGAATTATTTTTCCGGCATCACAATGAACAGGATGAAATAGAGCAGTAGTCCTGTGCCAAAGAAGAGGAATGCGACTAAAAAGAGAATGCGCATTAAGGTGGGGTCCATGTCAAAATAGTTGGCCAAGCCACTGCATACGCCAAATAATTTCTTTTCTCCTCTTATTAATCGCTTAGCCATAATGGGTTTGTTTTATGAATTAAAATTACGAAATGGTTTCTTTTCATACCGATTAATGCTCTATTTTTTTATGATTCGAATTCAATTAGTTATTCCAGGAATAGGTTAAGTGCTTCCATGATAAAAAAATTGTGTGGTGGTGACGTTAGTCACCATTTCATACTGACACTCAACTTATCTTCGCACAAAAAAATCAAGAGCATTGCTTATCCATTGACCAACCTAAAAAATCATGAAATCAATCCCGTTAATTTTTCTTTTATTCAGTGTAGCCACCGCCTGTAATCAGGATGATTCAACAAATTCAAATCAGACAAAAGTAGTTAACACCGTATCTTCGGGCACCTGGCGCATCACGTACTTCTATGACACTGATAAAGAAGAGACAACCAACTTTACAGGCTATAATTTCACGTTTGGATCATCCCTTACGGCCACGAAGGGTGGCACCACCTACACGGGCACATGGAATGTCACCGATAGCAACAGCAACGATGACACCATGGATGATCTGCACTTTAATATTTTATTTACGGCACCTCCAGACTTTGAAGATTTATCTGACGATTGGAAAATTCTGGAGATGACCGATACCAAAATAAAATTGGTAGATGTAAGCGGTGGCGGTGGTGGCACCGATTACCTGACATTCGAGAAGAATTAATAGCTTTTTCGCTGATTTTTGTAATTGTCATCCTGACCAGGCCGTCTGGATAATATTTCGGATGGCGTATTGTGTAAGCGAAGATTGCGCGCGCTTATTAAAAGTGGGGTAAAAGTCATATTTTTGCACCCGCATGAAAAAAATCATTGAATCGAGGAAGCTACTGGGTGTTGATAAAACAGCCGAATTGAAAGAATTAAAGACTATTTATAGGAATTTTATGAAGGACTGGCATCCTGATAAATTCCATAACGACCACGAAGCCAAACTGGCAGCTGAAGAAAAGAGCAAAGCTTTTATTGAAGCCTATCACCTGCTCGTGAGCGTTGCGCCTGAAACACACGCCCAACAACTGGATCAGTATACCGAAGTAATCACCTCTTCAAAAATTGTTGATTTTTTATATAAGTCTCAAACTCTGCAAGTAAACTTTGCGGATAGCAGCAGCTATGAATACTTTGGCGTACCTCATAACATCTACAACAAGTTTCTTCATTCAGAAACCCCCGATCGTTTTGCCCGCAGACACATTTATCATTCCTATGTGTATAGAAAGGTGAGCAAGGCTGCTGAGAATTAGAAGGTTTGGCTTTTCATACATAACCTCAACACCATTTTATTTTTGCTTAAACGCTCCCTTCACAATTTCTTCGTTGAATCCTGAAGCAATCAGATTGTTATTGGCATAAACATAGAGTGCCGTATTGAAAATGGTGCTCGCCACGGTAAACACCAGTCCGGTGAGTAACAACAACAATGCGCCAACGGATATTCCAATTAATAACCCGACTGTGTCAAATGCTGAAGACAGCACAAACGTGAGTGCAGCTGATGCGAGGATCACCATCACAAACACAAGAAACTGAACGAGGCCCAGACCCAATGCTTTGATCAGACTTTCACCCCAGGTCTTCTTAATTACTTGTGTCGATTTTTTTAAAGCGTCAATAGGGCCAAGGCTTTCATATACCAGTACGGGCACAACAAAAATGGTAACGATGCTCCAGGCCATACCAAGAATACCGATGAGAATGTTTGCCACCAGTTGGCCGATCTTACCAAGGTTGGAAGCGAGTTGCTGAAGAATGCGCAGGAGCAAGCCCACCGTGGCAGACAATAAACTCCATTGAAAAATCAGTGGAAACTTTGTGAAAGCAAATTTGATACTTTCGCCAAACGTGGCATTGCCACCCTCAAACCGGATTTTGGTGGTGTACACAACGCAGACATTAAAATAAGTGGCGATAAAGGCTAAACCAAAATAGGTAAGGAAGATGATCACATATTGATAAACCTCCAGCGACTCTTGTGAAAAACCTTTTTCCATAAGTGCTGGAATGACAGAGGGGAAAATCATCACAACGGCAAAGAGTGCCGAGAAGATGAATGACAGGAGTGCAAACCATAACAGTTCGCGATCTTTATTGATTACGCCAAAGGTTAATTTGGTGATCATCCAGCTTCTTGAAAGGGCATTCATGTAATGGGGATTTTATATTTCTTCTACCAAAGTAACAATTTTTAGTATATCATCATCCGTTTGAACTTGAGAACTAAATAAGTAAACCCCTCACTTCAGAACGATATTAATCCGCTCACCAGGTCTTGTTTTTATAACGATCACATCATTCACAACTTGATAGCTTACTTTATGGATACTGAAATTTTCAAAAACATTTTTCACTTTCAGCTCACCACCTTTCTCACTCACGATGTTAACCGTTTTCACTTTTCCATTTTCTTTCCTTGCGGAAATCACAAAAGCACCTTCGGCACGAAGCTGCTTAAATGAAGCATCACGCCATGTTTCAGGAATAGCAGGGAACACTTCAATTACGCCATCATGACTTTGCAACAACATCTCTTGCACCGCTGAAGCAAAAGCAAAATTTCCTTCCAATGTAAAAGGCCGGTAACGATAGGAGGATAATTTTCCTTCGCATTGATCGCCATTCACATGAAAGCTGTTGGGCAGCGTGAAACATGAAGCAAACTTCTGAAGTGTCTCTGCCGCTTTTTGTCCGTTGCCCATGCGGGCATACATGTTGGCTTGCCAGCTAAAAGAATAGCCCACCCAGTTCATCGATCCATTTTGCTCCAGCACATTCATTGAGGCTTGAATTGTTTTTCGATCTTCATTATTTGAATAATCCAGTATAGCGAGTGGATGAAAAGCCATTAAATGAGAAAAGTGTCGGTGCGATTCAGCGAAAGGCATGCCCGGTGCAACAGCCAACGAGCCTATTGCATCTTTGCTTAAGTTGGGCCACTGAGATAATTGGTTGCGCCACCGTTCTGCATCGTTTGGATTATTAAGTTCTTCAGCAAGTTCAATCGCTTTGATGTAGGTCCATCGTATGATGGCCAGATCATAGTTCGTGGTTTCGGTAAACCATGCCGTTATTTTATTGTCATTGATTTCAGGGCTTGAACTGAGCGGCAATTTTCTTTTTCCTTTTGCATCCATCACCGAAATATTTTCAAAGAAGATAGCCACATCACGAATCCAGGGATATGCTTTTTCTTCTAAGAATTTCTTATCCATGGAATAGCGCCATTCCAAATAAAAATGATGACCCAACCAACCGGCTACTGTAGGGGAGCATGAGTACTGTATCCATCCACCCATTTCTTTTCCTTCCAGTGTAGTTACACCTGGTGCGTTGAGTCCGCTCACACCAAAATAATGTTGTGTATATTTTTCAAATACAGGTTTACTACTCCACAACCAATTGGTAAATCCTTGTGCTTCCTTCATGTGATTGCCCGAGTAGGATGGCCAGTAACTGAGTTGTGTATTTAAGTCATTGTGAATGTCTCCTTTCCAGGGAGGAAGATTTCCGTTGTCGGCTGTCCAGATGGCTTGCAAGGTAATGGGTGGTGCATCATCGCGGGCAGCGCAGGCAAATTTATAATTCTCGAGATACCATTGTCGTTCAATCAACGAGTCGGGTATTGATAGCGAAGATTGATTCCAGTAATCAATCCACCATTTTTTGCTTTCGACAAAATCTTTTTCGAAGCTACGTTGCAAAGCCTGACGTGTTTCTTCGGGTGCGCTGATGTTTTTGAGATGGTAAGAAGAATTCGAAGTGATGCTCCACGCACCTTCCATTCCTATTTTTGTTTTCTTCCATTCAACACTCACGTTATACTCGAAGCCATTCCAACCTTGTTGAATATAGTGAGCACTGTTTGCTGTTGTGTTGACATTGCCTTGTTTGTAACCCAGTCTTGTTAAACTTTGTCCTTCTACAGAATTGGAAGCGGAAGTATTGCGGCCTTCATAAAGAGGAGGCAACAACGCGGGAGTGACCGAAGCATTTTCAAATTTATACCAACCCAAAGAACGATGAGGATGAATGAAGGTGAGCAGTCGTGCCCCATTTTTCCATTTCACTTCAGCCATTCCTTCTTTGATGTAAAGCCGGGTAAAAGCAACTTCGCCCAGCGCTATAATATCAAATTCAAGTGCGGCACCCGGAATTTTGGAAGGAGCGGGGTCGCGTTCATAAGGCACATCACCCAGATCCTGAATTATTTTGTAATCATTTTTTGCCACCTGGTCCTGCACCATTTTGAAAGTAAGCTTATCCAGATCTTTTGTTGGACGTTGATCCCATAAGTCGGCACGATCTAATGAGAATCGAAGCTTACCATTTTTTTGCCAGATGAGATTGCCCACCATAGCATTGCCCAGAGGCAGCGCTTCATCCCACTTTTGTGGAATAGTACTGAATTGCAGATCGTGACGAAACGGAACTTGTGCCAGTGAACTGAAAAATGAAACTAGAATGAGTGCTACTAAAAGTTGTTTACGCATATTGAAATAGAATCATTCATAGTGATTTGTAACGAGATAGTTTTCCAGCACTATTTTCCAAGCATAGGAAATAAGCGCTTGATATCTTCGGTATTGGGTTGTGTGCCATACTCACAGATCTCAAATACTTCAGCGTTTTTCACTTTTACAGCACGTTCTTTTCCATACCACTTCTCCAATGATTTTAAAATCTCGGGAGAAATCGGATCCGTTTGTCTCTTCGCTAACCAGGGAAGCCAATCGGTTTTTGAAGCAGGCACTTCATTCGCATAACCAGCGATCCACGGCAACCACTCAAAATATTGCGACTCATGTGCGGCAAGGGCATATACTTTTTTATCATACACGCTCGTAATATCCACCGCTATATCAGGACGGAATGGATTGGGTCTTTGAAAATAATCCTGGAAGTATAGAAATACCGGATTTTTTTTGAGAGGAGGAGTATCGGGCGCTACGTTGGGCACACCCACCATGTAGGCAGCATCTTGCACGAGCACTCCGGTATATCGATGATCGGGGTGATAATCATTCGTGCGTGGAGCAATCACGACATCGGCATTCCACTCACGAATTTTACGGATGATCTGAAGACGCACATCCAGACTGGGTACTAACTCACCATCGTGATTGTCAAGCACATCATACGTTACTCCAAAACGCTTACCTGCTTCTTTGGCCTCGGCAATCCTTCGTTTGGCCAAGGCGCCACCTCCTTGTGTTTGATGGCCGGCATCGCCATTGGTCACCGACACAAATTTTACGGCATAGCCCATGGATGCGAACAGGATGGCCGTGCCCCCACCGCCACCATCACAATCATCGGGGTGTGCACCAATCATGATAATGCGAATTGCTTCAGGTTTTGTTTGCGAGAGTGCCGCAGAAACCACGTATATTAAGGTCAGCAGTGTTAGGATGAATTTTTTCATAACTGGATTTTTAACAAGTCGATGAAAATAGGATTTTTTTTAGTCAATGTCTAACTCAAATGATACGATCATGATTTCAAGAGGATGGTTTTTAGCTGTGTTGATTTTAATACCAGGATTTTTGTTTGCCCAAAAGAAGCACGCACCGGAAGGAAAAAAAGCAAAACTGTCCATTGCGCATACTACTGATTTTGAAATCACAGGTGACACCACACACGCAGCATGGAAGTCAGCCCCATGGATCACACTTCCGCAACGCTGGAAATCGCCCGTAAACTATCTCACCAAAACCAAGCTTTTATATTCCGACAAAGGTGTCTACACACTTTTTTGGTGCGAGGACAAAAAGATCACCGCGACACTCAAAGAAGATATGGCCGATATCTACAAAGAAGATGTGGTAGAGATTTTTTTCTGGACAGACGAACGGTTTCCACTTTATTTTGAATATGAGTTGTCGCCCCTGAATTATGAGTTGGCGATTTTGGTCCCCAACATGCGAGGCACTTTTTTTGGATGGGCTCCCTGGCACTATGAAGGTGAGCGTAAGACAAAGCATGCTACTAAAATTATAAAAGAGGGAGAGCAAACCGTGGGATGGATCGCTGAGTTTTTTATTCCTTACTCATTGCTGACTCCACTTACCAATGTGCCACCCATCAAAGGCACCAAGTGGCGCATGAATATGTATCGTATCGATTATGATCAGGAAGATGCCGGATGGTCATGGCAACCCGTGCGCGTAAACTTTCATGACATTGAAAGTTTTGGGACGTTGGTGTTTGAATGAAAGACAAAAGCCACAGATTCACAGATTAATACAATCTGTGAATCTGTGGCTACAATTTCCTATTGATTTTTCGAAGCAATCTCTTCCAGCAAACTATCCAGTGCTTTACGATCAAACACTTTTCCTTTCAGAATCACGGCATTGATTTTTTGTGTTGCTTTAATATCTAGTAGGGGATTTTCATCCAGCAATAATAAATCAGCGTGCTTACCATTTTCAATTGTTCCGTATTTCTTAGATTTTTCTAAAAACCAGGGTCCATTTAAAATAGAACTTTGCAATGCCTCTAATGGAGTCAGGCCTGCTTCCACAAAAAGTTGCAGCTCCTGATGTAAGGCAATGCCGGGATAGACAAACGAATTAAGATAACCGGCATCGGTGCCGGCCACAATTTTAACGCCTGACTTTTGCACCCACGGCAACAACGATTTTGTTTTTTCATAAGTAGCATGGCGCAGCGCGATGGCTTTCTCATCATCTTTTGCGGCACGCTTCACACGCCAGTTATATGTTTTCAAAAGTCCTTTGCCGATATAGCGTTGATAGACATCGTTAGTATGGTCTTGTTGATCGAGGTAAGAAGTAGTGAAACTGATGTTGAGTGTGGGCACCACCGCAGTTCCGTTTTGTGCCATCATCCTGTATGCGCTCATCGCTTTTTCTTCCGTGATGGTGGAAAGAATTTCTGGTAACACATCACGGTAAGTCACTTTGCCGGATGCAATTTGTGCGGTGAGTTCTTTTTCTTTTGTTGAACTCGCTTTCAATAGGTAAGAGCCGTGTTCAACGGTGCCCAATCCAGCGGATGAAACTTGCTCCATGGTAAGGGAATAGGGAATGTGTGCCGAAGTTTTGAATCCGCGCTTTTTTGCTTCGCGAAGAATTTCTAAATAGAGATCTGGCTTTAATGTGTTGTCGGTGATCTTGATGAAGTCGACTTTCATTCTTTCTAATGAGTCTATAGCATTATTCATTTCTTCCATCGTACTGATTTCAATATCACCGGCCCACATGGATTGAAAGCCTTCGAGTTTTGGACCTGATGTGAACAGCGCAGGACCAAATAATTTTCCTTGTGCAATTTCCTCACGCCATTGTAACACACTCGGGCTGATGTCTGCAGCAGCATCGCGAACAGCGGTTATTCCATGAGCCACATAAAGAGCTAATAGATTTTTATTTTCCTGAATGAGTGTATCGCCACCGCCAAAGTGAACGTGATTATCCCATAGACCAGGTATGACAAATTTTCCTGTAGCATCGAACTCAGAAGTTGCTGAATATTTATTTACCTCACCTTCATCAAAAACAGAAAGGATTGAATCGGCACGAATGGCAATTACTTTTCCCTTCAGGAGCTCACCGGTTTTTATATCGATGATGGTGGCGCCTTTGATTACTAAATCGACAGGAGTTTGTTCAGATGGATTGCAAGCAAACAGGAACGCTATGGAGAGCAGGTAAAGTAATTTTTTCATGATCCAAAAGTAGATTAAAAAAGGAAGCCACAGATTCACAGATTAAATCAATCAGTGAATCTGTGGCTACAATATTTAGGATAATTATTTGTTCGCTCCGGGTAAACTGGACGTGGGCATTTGCTGATCCTTGGCAAAAGAAGGTGCTTTTCTTACTGTAGGATACACTTCATCTAATGTATTTCCATCATACAACCTTCCATTCTTCATCACCTTATTAACAGTATTGGTGTTACGAATATTTTCCAAAGGATTTTTATCCAGGATAACGAGGTCGGCCAACTTGCCGGCTTCAATACTTCCTAAGTCTCCATCCAAACCAATGGCTTTTGCGCCATGAATGGTGGCTACCTTCAACGCATTGTGTGTGCTGATACCACCTGATGCAATGCTCCACAATTCCCAGTGATAACCAAGCCCTTGTAATTGTCCGTGCGAACCAACACCGGCATTACCACCGGCTTTTACTAAATCGTTGACAAAGCGGGCATGATCTTCAAACACGTGTTCTTCTTTCATGAACCAGGCTCCTCTTCTTCTTGATTTTTGATCAAGCTCCGATTTTGCATAGAAGTGATTTAATTTTGGATCACCATTTACATTTTCAGTAGCATAATAAAAGTTCTCTGCCCACGGACCACCGTACGATACAAGTAAGGTAGGTGTGTAGGTCATCTTCGATGCTGCCACTGCTGTAGTGAAATCTTTATACAATGGATAGATTGGGAAAGAGTGTTCATGCCCCGGATAGCCATCGATAAGGTTGGTCATGTTCAATTTAAAATCCAACCCACCTTCTGTTGTAGGCATCAGCTGTTGTTCTTTTGCCGCTTGTATGATCCACTGACGATGTTGACGATTACCGGTCAGATACATCTTGATCGTTTTGGTATTATAATATTCTGAATACTGTTTCAAAATATCTTTTGCCTGATCAGCATCTTTCAGATTATACATCCAAGAACCTACTCCCGGTCCAGTGCTGTAAACACGAGGTCCATAAATCTCACCGGTCTCTACCATGTCACTGTACGTGAGCACATCGGTAGTGGCAGTTTGTGGATCGCGTGTGGTGGTCACTCCGTAAGCTAAGTTAGCGGCATATACCCACACTTGATTTTTATGAATGCCCCAGGCGGGCCACATGTGTGCGTGAGTATCCACAAAGCCCGGAACGATGGTCTTGCCACTCATATCCATTTTCTGAACAGAGGCATCCACCGAAATAGAACCCGCAGCACCTACTTGTTTGATGCGTGCGTTTTCAATCAACACATCACCACGCTCAATCACTTCATCACCTTTCATGGTAATGATTCGTGCATTTTGTATAAGAACTTTTCCGATAGGAATATCCTTCTGCACGGTAATCTTAATGCGCATCTCACCCGGCTTGTAGCCTTCATCTTTTTTCTCTTCATCTTTCTTATCACCTGAAGTGGTGTCAGACTTCTTCTCATCACCTTTCTTCTCACCTTCTGGCTTCTCTGCTTCTTTCTTCTTTTCCTCTTCAGCTTTTTTCTTTTTCAATTCTTCCTCTTTGGCTTTCGCTTCATCGAGGTTGTAGGTGAAGAAGGCATTACCTAATGAGAAGTAAACCGTTTTTGCATTGCTGCTCCACGTAGGAAACTCGCCACCCAACTTCGTGAGTTTGCGTGCCGGAAATTGTGCTCCTGCTGGGTCAGCCACCGAAATCTTAGGAACCTCTCCACCAATTTTGGGAATGGTTACCACATACACATCGTTGTTAATTTTTGCCAAGGCCTGATCGCCTTCCGGAGCTATCAGAATGACGGCTGCATTAGAAGGTTCGCGTTGTGGTTCGGTAGAAGTTTCTACCAGCATGCAATGATTTTCATCGGCCACTGATCCGTAGGTCATGATGCCCGTTACTTTCAAATGCGCTTTCTCATCGGTGCCATCCCAACGAATGGATACTAATCCTTTTTGCCCGCTGTGTAAATAAATACGATCACTTGATTTTGTAAAATGCGGTACGCTTCTTCCTTTTGCTTTCGCGATCACGGTGATCGGCCCGCCATCGCCACTGATCCACGCAATGTCTTCCTGGTTGGCAAAGGTTACTGGCCCTTCATCTTCTTTAAAATTATGAGCGCTGCCTTGCATGAAGGCAATCTTGTTTCCTTGATAGCTCCAGGCTATTTCGCTGTACAAGGCAGGTGCGGTAGTCAGCTTCATTGCCTTAGGTGCTTTTGCTTTGAAATTGATTTTGTAAATATGTCCACCTTCGCCTTCCCAGGTTACCCATGCGAGTTGTGCTCCATCGGTGCTCCATGCAGGAAGCGCTTCAGTAAAATTATTTGCCGTAACTCTCTTCGGTGTACCATTGGGTAAATCCATGGTATATAATCTGTTCAATGCGGTGAAAGCAACTTGCTTTCCATCAGGAGAAACAACAGCGTCACGAATCTGTGTCACCACCATATCTTTATCATCCTTGATGGGATATTTAAAATCGGCTACACTGGGGCCTAACAAAAATTCTGTTTCCATTTCAAATGGAATATTGACAGCATTTCCTCCCGCTACCGGGATGCTATAGAACTTACCACCATACGAAGCGACTACATTTTTGCTGTCGGGTGTGAATGACATGGCAGGCAATACACCCAGCGGTGCAATAGATTCCTGTTCATCGCGCTGCACGGGATAGGCCAACCATTTTTCGTCACCGGTTTTTAAATCGCGAATGATTAAACCTGTTTGATCATTATGTCTTGATCCAAATACCAACCACTTTCCATCCGGTGAAAGTACAGGTGTGAACGCAGAACCATAGCGCGCTGTCTTCACTTCAGTCTCACCGGTTTCGCGATCATACACGCTCAATTGATATTGAGGAAGTTGTGCATTGTAGTTCCAGGAATTCATGCGTTGGGCATACCAGATGTAACGACCATCGGAGCCAAATGCAGGCTCTACGGTTTTTAAATTATCAGGCTTACTGATCAGCTGCGCACCGGAGCCACCATCTTTATGAAACATCCACAACTTAAAATTGCGTGTGCCACGTGAGCCGATGATGTAATTTCCATCGGGTGCCCACTCGGCAGATTGATAATGTTCAATGTTTGCCTTCGTTACTTGCAACGAATCTTTTTTATCTAATGAAAACCACCAGATGTTTTCGCCACCACTACGGTCGGAGATGAACAAGAGTTTTGTTCCATCTGGGCTAAACTTAGGATGTGAATCGAAGGCCATGCCGCTGGTGAATGGCGTAGGTTTGCCACCCGTGATGGGCACCGTAAAAATATCGCCCATAAAATCGAAGGCGATGGTCTTGCCATCCGGACTTACATCCAACGACATCCACGTGCCTTCATTGGTTTTGATGGGCACACGCCTGGCTACTTCCAGCGGAAGATCTTTTTTCTTTTTAGGCTTTTCCTTTTTTACCGTATCGGCTTTTTCTTCTTTTTTGGGTTCTTGGGCGTGTAGCTGAATAGTTCCGATCAAAAACAGCGCACTTAGCAAACTGTATAGTTTCTTCATGGGGTAGATTTTATACTAATTAAAGGGGATTTAACTAACCAATATAGGAAAGGTTTCAGAATTTCTATGGGTGGTGAAAAGGAAGGGGGTAAGTGGCTACACTTGATTTTTCAAAAGCTCTTCAACCTCTTGTTTCAATGGAGAAATATGCCTTTTGATAATTGTCCAAATGATCCGATCATCCACGTTATCGTAAGAGTGAATAAGTCTGTTTCTTAAACTAATAATTTGGGATGCATTTGTTAACCGATTTTCAGGCGACTCACTCAAAAATTTCTTAACGGCTTCTCCTACGATACCCAGGTGTCGTTCAACAGCTGCTTTTACTAAAAAATTCTTTTTGTATTGATCAATAAATGTAATCCCATCCGTGAACGATTGGATATGATTTATTGAAATCAAAATGTCAGACAAATACTTTCTCGCCTTGTCTGTCATAGATTAACTTTTTGGTAGATTCTATGCTTTTACGCAAATAAGGATTCTGTATAGATTCTTCGGTCAGTAAGTCGACTTTTCTATTGAAGAATGATTCAAGGGTATTCCAAAGAGAAAGCAATGTTTCTCCGTATTCAATGGGATCTTGAATAGCTAACTCAACAATTAAATCGATATCACTTTTAGCAAAATCAAAATGATTGGTTATAGACGAACCAAAAGCATAAATCTTTTCCACCTTGTGTAAGGCACAGATCTTAACAAAATCGGAGTTGCGCTCTTTTAGGATAGTAAACAGATTCATAGGTTAAAGTTACTTAAAAGTAGTCAGAAATGAATCAGCTAAAAATCGTGATTTGAGTCACATGATTTGCTTCTTGATCACTGTCTTATCCACCCAATGCAACAAAAGTATAAAGGCAATGCCAAACACCACCAGGCCTGAGTAGCCGGATAAGAATGTAAATACGCCAGCCGTCCAATGGGCCCTGGTAAGAACAAGTGAAACAATCAAAGCGATAACCATTAGAAAAATTCCGGCAGCCATCCACCAGTAATCGCGCTTCTCTTCCTTCTTTTCAATAATAGCTAAAATGCGATCGGCAAAGGGAAGGGAAACATGAAAGTCAGGCTCTTTTTTTAACGCATCAAAAACACGCTGATAGGCGCGGGCATCGTCCGCTTCATTGACTAATCCGTTTTCGATTTGATTTTGTAATTCTTCTTCTACGCGTTTCATAGTACTTCTTCTTTACCAAGGTACTTCTTTACTTTTTCTTTTAACAACTGCCGTGCCCGGAATAAATAATTTTTTACGGTCCCTTCCGGCAGTCCGGTGATTTCTACAATCTCAGGATAACTCATCTCCTGCACATGATACAGTGTGAGTATCGCTTTATATTGTGGAGGCAGTTGATCAATCAGATTCATCACCATCGCATCCAACTGTCGATCTGAAAAATCTTCCTCCACGTTTTCAGTGGATATAAATTGTTCTCGTTCGTCCCCTTCAGTCAGCTCGCGTATTTCAATTTTCTTTTTTCGCAGGTGATTGATCCCATGCCGGTAAGCGATGGTGGCAATCCATGTGCTTAGTTTTGATTGAAAGGTAAACTCCCCCAGTTTCTCATACACTTTTAAAAATACATCCTGACAAAGTTCTTCACGGTCTTCATGCCGGTCGATAAGTCGTGCAATCATGTGCCCCACCAACCTTTCGTTTTGCTTGATGAGCACACGAAAAGCTTGCCTATCTCCGCTTATTACCCGTGAGACGAGGGCCTTGTCATCGATCATTTTAGGGTTAGACACGCAACTTAATACGGATGTTGCAGAAATTTAGTTAAAAATTGGTTGCTAGTTTCCGGTTGCCAGTCACCGGTTGCCGGATTCCGGTCACCCGTAACCGGAGACTGGTAACTTTGATTAAAGGTGTATGAAGGAATTATTTTAAAATATTCTGCAACATTGATCGAAGCCCTCGTGTCTTACGCCTCAAAACCAAATTAGAAATCATTAAACTCAATAATTATGAACGCTGACGTATTA
>JANOUH010000205.1:0-2066 GCA_031416795.1 Cytophagales bacterium
GCCGAGTTACGGTAACTCGGCCCATGCGCTTCCAAGTCTGCTGTTTCCATTGGCCGAATTGAAACTTGCCAATTGTACAAAGTAAAAAGGAAAGTCACCTTGCTTAAAGTGGTTGCGCCAATCCCGTATCATCAACGGAAATGCTTTGCGATATTGATAAGCCCGACCTGCATTGGTTTCACCCTGATACCACAATGCTCCACGGATGCTGTAATTTAAAATCGGGTTAAGCATCGCGTTGAATAACAATGTGGGATAGCTGTTGGGGCTCACCGAACCTCCGCCCCCAACGGATTCTACTTGTAAATTCCAGTTGCCAGCCAGCGAAATTTCTTTTCCTGAACGGGTGACAACACGAACATCTTTATCATCGCCATAAATGCCGCCACCACCACCGGTGTCAATTACTTTTACGGCTATCACATTTTTTCCTTCCTTCAATAACGAAGCCGGAATGGTATAACTTCTTGTTGTATTGTATGAATTGGTGCTTCCTACTTTTACTCCATTCACAAAGGTTTCATCATTGTCATCAATCATACTTAAATCAAGCGTGGCTACCTGACCGGCATCCTCGGACTGAATAGAAAAACTTTTTCTGAACCATAGTATTCCATCCATTTCGCCCAAGGTATTCTCCCATAACTGCGGCACTTTAATTACTGGCCAGCGGCTGTCATCAAAGTTCGTTTCTTTCCAGGTTGCAGCTTCTGCCCCGACAGGAAGTATGATATTGATATCTTTTAATCTTTGCTTGATCTCCTTATTTTTTTGTTTGGCCAGCGCGTCAAGATCAATGACAGGCATTTTGACAATCATATCTTTGAATTCATCACTCTGTTCAAAGGCTTCTCTACTCGTCCATGTTTCAGAATGAGTGCCGCCCCACGAAGTGTGAATCAAGCCAATGGGTATCTTCAATCGATCATATACATCACGCGCAAAGAAAAAACCAACAGCCGTGAAATCACCTACGTGTTCAGGAGTCGCTGCTTTCCAATCGCCACCTTCCACCTCTTCTTCTGGTTTGCCAGAAACAGATTTCTGTACTTCAAATTGCCTTATCTGGGGATAGTTATTGTTTTTAATTTCTCCTTCTGCATTGGTAACCGAACGTACATGGAACTCCATGTTGGATTGTCCCGAGCACACCCACACTTCACCAACCAGAATATTATTTATGGTGATGGTATTTTTTCCTTTTACGGTCATGATAAATGGGCCACCGGCTTGCTCGGCACCGAGCGTGATAAGCCACTTTCCACTCTTATCGGTTTTCACCGATTTGGTTTGCTTGTTGAATTGCACCGTTACTTTTTCACCCGCATCCGCCCAACCCCAAAGTATGATGGGCTTTTCGCGTTGCAGCACCATGTTGTCGCTGATCAATCGCGGCAAGCGAACATTGCTGTAGGAATAAATAGAAAGAAAGAGTGAGAACAATAGAATGAGTGATTTTTTCATGACGATAGCGTTTTGCGTTGGTGAATATACGGGGTATCGGTTTAAAACTAAAACTCATTATTACATTCATGATTTCGGTATGTAGAACTACCTTTAGTTAAATAACCAAATGAAGTTGAAGGCCATATTCTTTGTCTTGATTTGTGCTGTGTTACCTGGTTGCACTTCTGACTCAGCTAATGAAGTGACGCCAAATAATCCTTTAACCGGCTTGCCAAACAAGGGACCGATTCAATTAGATAATCCTGTCATTGGTCAACGTAGTTCCTATGTATATTTTACAGCCACTCGTAAAGATGAAACAGTCAATTTTAGTTATCCTGGTGACACACTGATTGTTGGCATAACCGGTTTTGAATCTAATCAATGGGTAATCAAGGAATTTCTTGGCGAAGGATCAGTTTCAAAGAAAAATAAATCAACTTCTGGATCCGGATCATGGAAGGGATATGCTGATTCAGTATTTGTATCCAACATGAAGATTGATGCTGATTCAATTTATGTAACGAGACCAAAGACACGGGCATACAACTCCTTTGCCTTCGCTGGAAGGAATTGGGCCTTTCAGATTTTGCAGGTTGCGGATACTGAACCATCAAACG
>JANOUH010000206.1:0-2450 GCA_031416795.1 Cytophagales bacterium
AGAATTTATGGTGGCATTCATTACAGATTTGATGCTGACAACGGTATTGAACAAGGAAAAAAAGTTGCTGAATACACGGTTAATAAAGCAAAACTTGACAATGCTGATTGATCTATGAAGGTGTTAATATTTTTAGCTTCAGTTTTCTTATCAACTATAGTCTGGGGTCAGGAGCCATCCGATACCCTTCGGTCTAAACGATTAGCCGAAGTAGAAGTAAAAGGACAACGGTTGTATGACCTTGAGCGGTTGCCTAATTCTCAAGGCACAAACCTTTGGTCAGGAAAGAAGAATGAGGTGATCAATATCCAAAGTCTTAATGCCAACATCGCTGAAAAGACAGGACGACAGATTTTCGCCAAAGTACCAGGAGTATTTGTCTATGACATGGATGGCAGTGGCAATCAATTGAATATTTCCACCCGCGGGCTCGATCCTCATCGCGGGTGGGAATTTAATATTCGAAGGAATGGCGCAATCACCAATTCGGATATTTATGCATATCCGGCCAGTCATTATAGCATTCCCATGGAGGCCGTTGACCGGATTGAGTTGATACGAGGTACTGGCTCTTTACAATACGGTGCACAGTTTGGAGGTATGCTGAATTACGTAACCAAAATTCCAGACAGTACAAAGGTCGTAAGTATCGAAAGCATTACTTCCGTGGGTTCATACGGCTTATTGAGTACCTATCTTTCTGCCAGCGGTACTTTAGGCAAGTTTCAATACCTCACTTATTTCACTAAACGTGTTTCTGATGGATACCGCGATAATGGAAAAACGGATTATGATGCACAATCGTTCTTGCTCACCTATTCACCAACCGCGCGACTGAAATTTACTGCAGAGTTAAGTCGATCCAATTATGTGTATCAAATGCCGGGCCCATTGACAGACGACATGTTTCATGTCAACCCAAGACAGTCAACACGATCAAGAAATTATTTTAATCCAGAAATATATGTTCCCTCCTTTCGAATGGATTGGAATTGGGGAGCGAAAACGCAAATTTCATGGTTAACCTCTGCCGTGTTAGGTGATCGCAACAGCGTGATGTTTGACAAGCCAGCCAATGTGCCTGACATAATTAATCCGATCACAAATCAGTATGCTCCACGGCAAGTTGATAGAGATAACTTTAATAGCTACACGTCTGAACTGCGGGTTCTACACACCTACACCCTCTTCAATCTGGAAAGTAATATGGTGGGAGGTGTACAATTATTTAACAATGATTTACATCGTAAACAACAGGGAAAGGGAACAACCGGTACTGATTTCGATCTTACTGTTACAGAACCCAACTTCGGGCGCGACATGCATTTGAAATCAAAAAACGTTGCACTATTTGTTGAGAATAAATTTCAGTTGTTGTCGGGTCTTTCTGTTACTCCGGGTGCACGATTTGAAGTAGGTGAGTCTGTGATGAGTGGTGTAATTAGTTATTATGACCCCGCGGATGTGCCCAATATAATTCAGCATAAATTTCCATTGCTGGGTATCAGCGCTCAATATCTGTTTAATAAAAGAAACTCTTTTTATGCAGGTTGGTCTCAAGCCTATCGACCGGTGATATTTAAGGATCTCATACCCAGCTCGGTGTATGAAAAAATTGATAAAAATTTGGAAGATGCATTTGGCTATAACCTTGAGGCTGGATTTAGAGGGAATGTAAAATCACTTCGTTGGGATGTTAGTGTATTCCAGTTGCAATACAACAATCGCATAGGCACTCAAGCGATGTATGATGAAAATGCGGAGTTCTATTTGTATCGTACAAATATTGGTAATTCCGCTACACAAGGAGCAGAAGTTTTTATTGAATATGGAACACGCATATTCAAAGATATTTCAATGTCGATATTTACTTCGACATCTCTTTTTCACGGGGTATATACATATGGTCAGATTCGATCGGGTGATACTAATATTGACATATCGGGAAACAAAATTGAATGTGTTCCTGACGTAATAACCCGCAATGGACTTAATGTTCATCGGAAAAAAGTTAGCATTTCTTTTTTATATAGTTATGTGAGTAGAAGTTATGCAGACCCTTTGAATACAGAAACACCATCACCCACAGGAGCGGTGGGTATTGTGCCAGCGTATGGTTTGTTGGATATAAATTCTACGTTTTTGATTTTGGATCAAATTACCTTACGAGTAAACTTGAATAATGTAACAAACAAGCAGTATTTCACAAAACGACCTGCTTTTTATCCAGGACCCGGTATCTGGTCTTCGGATGGCAGGTCGTTGGTTGTTTCAATTGGATTTCGAATATGATCCCGTGCGGGGACTGATAATAATTGTTTTTTTAAGTTGTTGTTTAATTGGATGAAAGCCGGGCAGGGGTGCCCGGTTTTTTTTCTTAACGCAAACGATTTCAATTTGTGTCGAGTAATCTTTGCTCTTGCTTCATTCGCCCGTGTTAGTATATTTAT
>JANOUH010000207.1:0-5396 GCA_031416795.1 Cytophagales bacterium
AATCGAGTAGGAAGGTAGCCATTATTTGGCTACCTGTCCTCTCACACCACCCTACGTACCGGTCTGGTATAGGGCGGTTTGTTAGAATAATGATGGACACCCATTAGTTTGCCAAACGGAGTAATAGTTACAAAAGCCAACATAGCCTGCTTTGCGCCAATGTTTAATATTTAGCGTTCGTAGCAGTATTGGACTGTGGGATACCCGGCAAGTTTTCTTGCTGGTGTTTCCCCACATGTAAGCCTTCGATCTCTCAATACCTAAGTTCACCAGATTTACAACCTTTGTTCTTATTCGTTTCCATCTTCGCCATGTCATTATCCGAAGGCGGGTACGTACCATCTCATCAAGCTTTTGCATGTTGCTTTTAGCATTTGCTATCCTAAAGTAATTTACCCAGCCTCGTATTATTTCATCCAGTTTTAGAAGCTTGGATGTTTCGCTGGCCGGATCGCTTGATCTTGTTTTGGCTTTGCACTTCGCTTTTATACGGTTCAATGATTTCTCACTGATCCGTATTTCATATTTCCCTTTTGTATTGTAAAAGGAAAATCCTAATAACTGGCTCTGTTGGGGGCGACTGATTCTGGTTTTATCCCGGTTTACTTTCAGTAACAATTCGCCTTCTATGTATTTTATAATACTCTCCATGGTTCGTTTCGCGGATTTCTCACTCCTTACATAGATGCTGCAATCATCGGCATAACGCACAAACTTATGACCTCGCTCAGTGAGTTCCTTATCTAACTCATGTAACATGATATTAGACAGCAGCGGGCTTAACGGACTGCCTTGCGGTGTGCCTTCTATTCGTTGGCTCTCCAACCCGCCTTCCATTATCCCACTTTTTAAATAAGCGTTGATCAACAACAAGGTGCGCTTGTCCTCTACCTTTAGGCTCAGTAAATGCATCAATTTCTGATGATTCACTTTGTCGAAGAACTTTTCTAAGTCCAGTTCGATTATCCAGGTGTGACCCTCATTCAAATACCCCTGTGCTGTCTGCACTGCCTGATGAGCATTCTTCCCGGGTCGGAATCCGTAACTGTGCTTATCAAATTCTTCTTCATACATAGGGCTTAACGCCAGATATATGGCTTGTTGGATCATCCTGTCCACAACCGTGGGGATGCCCAACATTCTTACTCCTCCCTGTGTTTTTGGTATTTCTACCTTGCGTACAGGACTTGGTGTGTAGCTGCCTTCCAATAACCTGTTCACCAAAACCTTGCGGTTGGCATTGACGAAAGGGCGAAGTTCATCGCTCTGCATATCGTCTATGCCTCCCGAGCCCTGATTGCGTTCTACCGCCCTCAAAGCCCGTTCAATGTTTCGGCTGTTCAGAATCTTTTCCAGCATTTACTTTAACTAATTGTGTGTTTAGGGTTGGTCATCACTTCTTCTTATCTCTGCTAAGCTCCTCTCACATTTTACTTTCGGCTTCCGGCCTATCCGCATGTGAGCAGTTCTCTTACGTGTTTCGGCTTTCTGTTTTTTTTTCGCTTCGATAAGTTCTTTAATGTCCTTTCCCAATTCTAACATTCAGCCCTTCGTTTGTTCGTGAGTCCTCCTGCTTATTGATTGTTTTTTTTTCGGCTCGTGTCCCAACTTACTATGGCCTTTGCTGACTTCTGATAACACCAAACATTATTGCTAATGATGTTGCCGCTTTGGGATGCGCTTCTCCCGCTGCCAACATGTTACAGATCTCTCAGGGTAAGTTTACTTAGCTTTCCTCTCATGTGGCCTCTGCATTTACATTCATAACATCCGGGTAGTGTTGGACTTTGATTTCTTATGCAATCTCGTCCTGTTATGACTGCCTCTTATGCAGTTTCTGTTCGTAAGCCCGAAAGTTTGCCGTGAGCTTCCTTCAGATTCCACCTCACAAAGAAAGGGCCTTATGGCCTTTTCTTTTTTTAAGCTGCACTTCAATTTCATATCATACTATAATCATGGAAGAGGAATTATTTCCATTGAGTCTTATAAATGCCTCGGCTACTTTGACCCCAGCTTCTACCCCGCGGAATTTCTCCATGAGCTCGTGGCCTGTGGCATAGATGCGTGGCGGATCTTGACTTACATGGCAATACAATGCCTTGCGTTTTATTTCCTGTTCTTTCAAAATATCAACATAATCAGTGGGATGAAAGGACATCGTTTGTGCACCTGTGCAAACCTCATAAAAGTAAAGTTGAAATTTTTTCTTCACATTAAACCATGCCTGCATGGTCAGGAAGCTGGCAGTCTGATGATCCTTATGAAAATCGATAGGCCATTGTGTAAATACCAGATCGGGCTTTTCATTTTCCATCAATTCAATCATTTTGCTGACCCACTCCGAATTAACCATGGTATCACCATCAATCTGACCGAAAAAGTAAGGCTTGGCATTTAATACCTTACAGGCGGCTTCCGATTCTTTCGTTCGTATCGTTGCGGCTTCGCTGTGTGATTTACCTTTAATTCCGGCTTCCCCTCGAGTGAGATAAACCACCTTCACCTCATGACCTGCTGCACTGAACTTAGCCAGTGTTCCACCACATCCGCTTTCCGGATCATCAGGATGCCCGCCTACACAAATCACCCTCAATCGCTTGGATTGATCCAAAGAAACACCTTCAGCAATGGCAGATAATGGCATAGCCGCTATACTCAAAGCTGCTGCTCCTTTTATGAAACTTCTTCGTGTTGATTTTTCATCCATCTTATACCTTGGTAAGAATTTTATACTTCAAAAATGATAAAGATACCTACTGCCAATTGCTTACTGCCTATTATTTCGTCAGTATTCCCCCATCAATCGTAAAGGCCGATCCCGTGATCCACGAGGCTTCATCGGAAACGAGAAACAATGCTAGCGAAGCAATATCTTCCGGCTTTCCTAATCGCTGCATCAAGGTATTGTTGGCTGTTTGTTGCACAATGCTTTCTGGGTTTTCAAATGCTTTGGCCGAATCCCAAATCAAAGGCGTATCCACAGGCCCAGGACAAATCGTGTTGACACGAATAACAGGTCCGTAATCGAGCGCCATTTCTTTCACCAATGAAATCAGGGCTGCTTTGCTTGCACAATAGGCTGCGTGGTTGGGGAAACTTTTAAAGGCCGCAATAGAACTGTTGACTAGAATGGTTCCCTTCCCACTCTTCTGCATTTCAGGAATAGCAAATCGACTTAGATAAAATACAGCATTCAGGTTTGTGCCAATAGTTTCATCCCATTCTTGCAATGAGATATCCGTGACAGATCCAAGGCCCAATTTTCCCGCATTGGTTACGATGCCATCTAACTTTCCAAAGTTGCGAATTGCTTCATTCACCAGTTTTTCGTTCGCTTCTATTTGGGTAACATCTCCCGCAACAAAAACAGCCTGGCCACCTTGCTCCGTCAAATACTTTTCAAGACCCTTGCCCCGTTGCTCATCGCGACCACTTAAAATCACCGAAGCACCTTCGCTCACAAATCGTTCAGCGATCGCTTTACCCATGCCGCTGGTAGCTCCTGTAACGATGAATATTTTTCCCTTTAATCTCATAACCTACTATTTAAAAACTTATCTCACATTCCCCTCTCCCCTGGGAGAGGGTGTCCGAATGAGGACGGGTGAGGGTCTTTTTCTCGTTGCGATTTTAACTTAATATTACTGCATGGCAAGGATATTCATGATTTTATTTTTTGCTGGATGCATCAAACTTTCTGCCCAGCAAAATCCATCACCACTTTGGAATAATGAATTGGATCATTACGCTCCTGAAGATTGGCTTGTAAAACCAGTGAGTAGTCGGGCGGAAGTGTATCAGTCTAAGGATAAAAAGAACCTGATTCTATTTAATGGACTAGTAAAACGCGTTTTCAGAATTACACCCAACGCAGCGTGTATCGATTATACCAACATGACCAATGGTCAGCAATTGTTGCGCGCTATCAAGCCTGAAGCACAGATAATCCTGAATGGAAAAACGTATGATGTTGGAGGTCTAAAAGGTCAACAGGAAAAAGCTTATCTCATCCCTAAATGGGTGGATGGTTTTGAAGCCGGAAAAAATGATTTTCAATTTACTGAATATAAAGTAAGTGCGCTTACACCCTTCGTCAACTGGAAGCCGAAAACATGGCATCCTAAATTTCCCAATGCCTCTGGCAAATTGCTCACCTTATCATTCACTTCTCCCCTGCCTGAATTAAAAGGATTGGTAGTGAACGTCAATTATGAATTGTATGATGGCATGCCATTAATCGTAAAATGGATTTCAATAGAAAATAAGTCAACCAAAATGGTTGAGATCAATCGGGTTTTCAACGAAGTTCTGGGCTTGGTGGAAGAAGAAAGTGCCGTAGTTGGATCACCCGAGCAAATGAAAAAACAACACGGCATCTATGTGGAAACAAACTACGCATTCAATAACGCGATGCGCTATGATATTAGTGATCAGACCACACACTGGAAAATTGATTCCCTCTATACCTCACAAGTCAATTACAATTATGAGACTCCTTGTGTACTCGAGGTCTATCCTGAGAAAGTAAAAAGCATTGAACTGAAACCGGGAGAAGTTTTTAAATCCGTGCGAACCCACGAACTGCTGATGGATAGCTACGATCGCGAGCGAAGAGGACTTGCTATCCGAAAAATGTATCGCACCGTAGCGCCATGGATAACACAAAATCCAATTTTCATGCACCTGGTCAGCAAGAATGATGAAGAAGTGAAAACGGCTATTGACCAATGCGCAGTCACCGGATATGAAGCTATGATTTTAAGTTTTGGTAGTCATCTCAATATGGAGGATAATTCATCTGAAAACATCAAACGGTGGACAAGTCTTGCGAAATATGCCCACGATAAAGGAATACTCATTGGAGGTTATTCTCTTTTCAGCAGCCGAAGAATCAGCGATGAAGACGATGTGATCGATGCAAAAACCGGTAAACCCGGTGGTGCATTTTTTGGCCATGCTCCCTGCTTTGGTAGTCAATGGGGTTTGGCGTATCGCGACAAGATCAAAGAGTTCTACAAGCAAACTGGATTTGATATCTGGGAAAATGACGGGCCTTATCCCGGTGATGTGTGTGCTTCAACGGTACACCCCGGTCATACTGGTTTAGATGACAGCCAATGGAAGCAAATGGAAATTCAAAAAGAATTGTATCGATGGTTGAATGAGCGAGGTGTTTATATCAATGCACCGGATTGGTATTTTCTGGATGGAACGCATAAGATTGCCATCGGTTATCGCGAGGTGAACTTTTCATTATCACGCGAACAACAGAAGATAATAAACAGGCAGAATATCTATGATGGCACATTTGAAAAAACTCCGTCCATGGGTTGGGGCTTTGTTCCCTTAACGAAATATCAGGGTGGCGGTGCGGAAGCAGTGCTTGAACCTTTAAA
>JANOUH010000208.1:0-20702 GCA_031416795.1 Cytophagales bacterium
ATAAATAGTTTGTTAAGCATTTCTGGCTCAATCCCCTTTCCATTGTCCTGAATGCTGACCTGGTAATAATCATCCATACGAACTAAATCAACCTGAACCAATACCTTTTCTCCATGGGCAGATTGCAATCCATTCAAAATAATGTTGGAAAAAATCCGATTGAACAGCTGTTCATCACCCATTACAAATGCGTCACTGATCGATGATTTAAATACGACCGTGCCACTCTCATAATCAGAATATAAATTGACACTCTTATTTAATAAAGTGATTAGATCAATGCGCGTTAATATTGGTGCCGGCATTCGTGCAAATGCACTGAAAGACGATGCAATCTCATTTAATATATCCACCTGAGTAAGTAAGGTATTGATGGAGGTGCGTGCTTTCTCATCATCCAATTTATTCATCTTGAGCAGGTACTCCATTTGTTGAAGTGTTAACTTCATTGGCGTAAGTGGATTTTTGATCTCGTGGGCAACCTGCTTGGCAATTTCACGCCAGGCACTTTCCTTCTGGTTCCTGGCCAGTTCAATTTTACTTTGTTCGAGGTTGTTCACCATCTTATTATATTCAGAAACCATCATCCCGATCTCGTCATTAGATTTCCATTCCAGTGGTTTATTGCCACCAGACAAGGTAGTTCTGGATAATATGCGCGTTATAAAACGCAATGGGAATGTAAGTGAATTGACCACGTAAAAAGAAAGCACTGAGAACAGTATAAAAATAATCGTAAAGACCGTGAGAAAATTAGAGAGCACATTAACCTGGGTACCCTCAAGCGAAGTGGCCGAGTTAAAAAAAGGAACACTAAGTATTCCAAGTAGTGCGCCCGACTCAGGTGACTTGAGTGTAACATAACAATTATTGAATCGTAATGCTCCTATTCTCTCATCCCCAATCATAGAATTTGCCCCCTCTCTATTGATCTGTTCCCATACAGACCGATTCATCAATGAGGTCATAATTTGACTTTCGACAATTAAGGGTTGACTTGATGCCACATACTTACCTAAGCGATCATAAAAAGTAATATCTGAATTAGTGACCTTAGCTCTATCAACCAGAATATTTTCAAAGTCCTCTTTGGCGATGTTACCATTAAAATAGTCTGTTACGGAAGATAGTATACCTTCTCCCAGTATTCTTGCATTCGTTTCAAAGTCCTGATTTAACTCATTCTCAGCAGATTTACTGACGCGATTCAATGTGGTGATGGTCGCAACAAACAAGGGTAATGAAAAGGCAAGGTAGATATAGAGTTGTATCCGTGCCGCGTAATTCATCTTATGGCCTTTTACAACGGATATGAAACCATATATCGTCATCGCGATTACGAGAAGAATAACACCTAGTACAAAAAACAAGGAGAAATTAGTTAGAACATAAAAAACCGGGTAAGCAGCGGAAGTGATTACCGCCACCTGGCCAGAAGTATCTTCAACACCAGAATGGAAATATCCATTCTGACTAATGCCTGATTTATAAAAATCAGGATCACCCAAGATCGAGAAATCAAATTCCTTCTCGTAATTGAAAGTGCCAAACCTACTTAAAATTTTTCCTTCCTTGATAAAAGAGAAACTACGATCCCTGTTTTCAAAGAATTCGGCAAATCGTCTATCGACCAATAGCTCAGGGTAAACATTTTGAGGAATTATTCTTTTAAGAGATAGGTCAATAATGATAAATCCAACAATTTGATCAGCTCTTGAAACTGGAATTAAGGATAGATACCTTTTATTGGAATCAATATCAGAAGGTTGAATAAAATAAATACCCTCGTAATCTGTTGACGCGGAAGCACTCTGAAACCGGTTAGAGAATACTGATAATGTTTCGGGAGAATCATTATCTAAAGGCTCTCCTGCAGAATTATAAAGATAAATCTGCGCCTCATACCGGTCGAAGTAAGAGTTCAAATACACTTGCTTTATCTTTTGTCGAATGGCTGATTTCGTTAAGAATGGATTATTAAGTCTGCTTTGAATAAAAGCATCCTGCCGAATTCTTTTTGTGCCCTCATTCAAAAGATACTCACCTAACACATCGCGGCCTATTAGATAATTGGAAGCAAACTTAAACTGGGACTCGGCCCTTTTCTCCTCTACGAAATGCTTAATACTTAATCCATGCTGAATTCCAAGGGCGACAATGGCAACGAAAAAATAAATAAATGTGATGGGTTCAAGTTTTCGCAGTGATGAAGTGAGGTTTGTAATAAAGAGGATCAAAAAGAAAATTGCGGCTATTGGTAAGGTGATCGCATAATCACGGGAAGCGCTCAAAAAATAAACCGTGAAGAGTACTCCAGCCAATATCAATGCAGCCAGGAAAGGAAGGAAATCTGAGAAAATTGATTTAGCCAGGTTGATAAACACATGTACAAAAAAGAAAGCACTGATGGCGCCCGCTAGCACAGATAACCACGACAACGAACGCAGCCAATCAAATTGAATGGCCTCCGTGATATCCAGAGAGATGGTTGAATTATGAAAGATGGTTTCTACAAAAAGATAGGGATACAAGAATGAAAAGAAAGCGAGGGTAATAAAAAGACATCCCAGTGCGTACTTGCCCCATCCCGCCAAACGTAGGACATATTTTACGATGCGCCAGTGATGATAGGTGATGAATATATATCCACAAAGGATGAGGACACCCAATGAATTAAGAAACAAATCGCCAATGGAAGAATTGTAATTGGAAGATGCAAAATATTGCGGATCAAAAACCGATGAGGTAATCCAACCGGTTGGATAGTCAGAGATGACCATAATGATGCGGAGCAGTACAAAAGAGCCTAACATAACGATAAAGCCCAATTCAAATTTTTTAGTATTATAAAGTTGAATGATGAGAAAGTAAATTCCAGCCATGAAACAAAATAAAGAGACGCTCGCTAGTACAAAAGACCAATGTCCCCTTTCCGGAGCCACGTCTTCTAGTTGAACTCGAAATACCTCTTGTTCATTCAAATTAATTATTGCTCCCTGTGCACTAGAGCTAGTTAAGATTGACCCGCGTGTTTCATTAAAAATCTGCTCATTCCATTCAGGAAATAAATAACGGTTTGAGATTGGGTATTTCCGTATCAAAGGAATTACTGAAACCAGTGTTCTGGTTTTGGTTATTGCCCATTGCCTGATCAGAAAATCACCCGAATTATTCTGCAGTAATTGAAACCCAGCATGGCCATTGATGTTCCTTAAATCAGGAGAGAATTGATTCTTACTCCATGCCAATACTTCGGAACTGTCGATCAGAAAAAAGGAATTCTCCAAAGAAGACCACTTTACAAAATCAGGATCACTAAGAATTAGGTGAGCTTCCTGGTTAACGTCATCAACCAGTGCATTGAGATTCTCTTCAATGGAGATTATTTTATCATCCGCATGATCAGCGATGTAGTTAACCCACACACACCCAAATGCAAACACTAAGGAAAGGCTTAAAAAAATTACGGATCGATTTCTAAGCATACTTGGGCGGTTACTTAAAAATAGGAATTTCCAGTATAAGGATTCTATTTTCTGGCAAGACCGCCAAACCAATAAAGAAATAATATTCTTGAGTAACGGAAACTAAATGGGATCGATAAAATGGAGAATCCGACCAGCGTGGCACCATAAACCCAATCCGGTGGATTTATAATAAAATATAAAGGGACCCATACGATGACCATGATGGCAACAGTAAACGCATAGCTAACGAATAAGGAACCATAGTAAAATCCCGGTTCTGGTTCAAATGGAACTCCACACTTTGAACAGTGAGTGTTCATTTCAGAAAACTTTATGATCTTGGAAATGGGATAAACAAAAATATCACCCTCACCGCATCGAGGACATTTACCCTGCAAAACTTCCCTTGCCTTCATTTTGTGGAGTTCTTTTACTTGTCTTATACCAGAAAAAAGCAATAAGAGCAATGACCGTGTAGGGTGCAGCGAACAGATAGAGGATTCCAAAATTAATACCTGCTGCAATCCCGATGTTGCCATTGCTCACGTTGTTTTCAAGAGTAGCACGGCACATGGCACATTGAGCATTTCCCTCAACCGAGAAACCAAGAACCGCAACAATCAAAAACGGCACAACCCACTTCTTCATATTCTGAGACTATTAAGAGTAATACGGACTAATCATCAAATAAACGATCACACCCGTTACGGCTACATAAAGCCATATCGGAAAAGTAAATTTAGCCAAAGCTTTGTGCCTTTCAAAATTACCGGAAAGTGCCCTTGAAAAGGTGAAAAGAACAAACGGCACTACGGCTATGGATAACACGATATGAGTGATCAGAATGAAGAAATACACCGTTCTGATAGCACCCTCGCCACCATAAGGAGTTGAATCACTGGTCATGTGGTAGGCTACGTACATCACCAAAAATACAGCCGAACAGGCAATGCAAATCTTCATCAAGGTTTCGTGCAACTTCTTCTTTTTGTTTTTTATGGCGATTACTGCCGTTACCAGAAGTACAGCCGTAATACCGTTAATCGTTGCATAAATGGGAGGCAAAAAACCAAAATCATAACCAGGGATTTTGATGCCAAAAAGAGATGCTACTGCCAATGGCAAAACCACCGAAAGCACAATAATTAATCTTTGATATGGATCTTTCTTTTCGATCATCTTAATACTTCTTTAACAAAATCTTCAACTCAACGATAAGCCGATCCACTTCCTCACGGGTCTTAGGATCGTAGTAGCCACGAATTCTACGTTGATCATCCAACAAAACGGTTGTCCATGGTTTTTGCAAAAGTAAATCACACATGAAAACCTGATCCAAATAGCCACTTTCTCCTGAAGGATAAATGGTTTGAATTTCCGCATTCAACTCTTCGTCCAACCGCATTAATCCCTTTTGAACAGATTGAGAAGTATCAGCAACAATTAATAAAGGTCTTCCACTCCATCCAAAGTTTATGAGCAAAGAATCTGAGACCTGGTAAGGTGATTGATAATTTCTAGTGCATGCTGTAGAGACAGCCTCAATTCCATTTTCATAATACACGGGAATTGTAAACTCATTTTTACCAAAAAACCGGAGAAAGACGAATACTCCAATAGGAAGCAAAAGGGCTATGATCAACAGGACTTTCTTCATACACTCACCATTAACATAAAAAGAAGGCTAAAGTTTACCACTTTAGCCTTCTTCATATTTAAAAATTTTAAGAATCAAAATACAGGCATCTGCGTGCCTTCATATACAAAGGCAACCAGCATCCAGATGATAAATAATGTAGGAATCAATATCGCCCAAAATAACACCTTTACTTCGTAGCGAAGATGCATAAATTCACCCACGATATACCCTGCTTTCACAATGGTAAGCAATACGAATATGGCAGTTTTGGCGGGTCCATGAGACATGGTGAAAGCGATAATAAACTCAAAAGCAGTAATTGCTCCCAGATAAGCAGCAACAGTCCATAGTTTCTTTATCTTTTCCTTATCAGGAGGAAGAACAGTTACCTGAGGTTCGTTTGAATGATGTGCCATAGAATATCTTTATTAAACGAGATAGAAGAATGTGAATACAAATACCCAAACTAAATCTACAAAGTGCCAATACAAACCAACTTTCTCAATCATTTCATAATGACCTCTGCGTTCATACACACCGGTTACTGTGTTGTAGTAAATAAGAAAGTTGAACATCACCCCACTGAATACGTGGAAGCCGTGGAAGCCCGTGATGAAGAAAAAGAAATCAGCAAAGGTCTGAGGACCATATTGATTAATCTTCAGAGAAGCGCCTGTTACTTCTTTGGTGATCCACTGTCCATTTACAAAATCCTTTACAATAGTAGGTGTATCTGTTCCCACGATGAAGTGAGTCCATTCCCAAGCCTGGCATCCCAAGAAAGTAAGTCCTCCAATGATTGTCCAAAGCATCCATTTTTCAACAGCCTGGCGATCCATGCGGTGACCCGCTTCTACTGCCAACACCATGGTAACGCTACTCATGATCAGGATGAAGGTCATGATACCAACAAACACAAGAGGCAATGAATATCCATGAAGGAAAGGCACAGCTTCAAAAACCTTTTCAGGAATAGGCCAGTATTCTATTGAGAATATGAAATCGGCTGGCAACCCTACAAAGGCCGGATGAGATGAGCGAACAAGTCCGTAGGTGATCAATAGACCTGAGAAGGTAAATGCATCAGATAGCAGAAAGAACCACATCATGAGCTTGCCATAACTGGCTCCCATGGGTGATGCTCCGCCATCCCAAACACTTTTTTCAGATACGGTTGCTGCTGAACTGTGTGACATAGTTTAGGATTAAGATTTTATCGATACAATAATAGGAATACAAACAAATATAGCCAAAGACCTCCCAAAAAATGCCAGTAAGTTGTGCACATTTCTATCTGAAGAAGGTTTTTTGCATGAACCTTGAAGCGAAACGCAGCGATCAGGACGATTAGTAAAAAAACGATGGCGCTGATGATATGCAGTCCGTGCAAACCAGTGATTACATAAAGAAAAGATCCAGACGGATTACCCACTAAATATACCTGGTTGGCCACAAGATCCTTCCATCCATAAAACTGAAGAACCAGAAAAGATATTCCAAGAACAGTAGTAACCAGTACCAACGTCTTCACCATTTGCAAATTGTCTTTCCTGGCAGACCAATAAGCCCATTGCATCGTTGCGCTGCTTAATAAAATTACGACCGTTGAGATGGTCAGAATACCAGGTAATTCAAAAAATAACCAGTTACCTTCTGCCTGCCTTACAATGTAGGCTGATGTCAGTGACGCAAACAACATCACTACGCTGCCAATAAATAGCCACATCGCAAATTTCTTTGGATTCATGGCCAATGTGTTCTTAGGCTCTTCTACAATTTTAAACTCACTTGAAATCGACTTCTCCATATCTTTCTACATTTAAATTATATCCATTAAATAAGCGATCTGCACAATCGGTAAATACAAGAATGAACCAAACATGATCCTAAGAGCCGATTGCCTGCTTCCTGTTTTCATCAGTGAAAATGTTTGGGCCAGAAATGCCACCCCACATACCGTTGCAACAATAGCTGAATCTAAGCCAGTGATTCCGAATTTTGCTGGCAACAATCCCAAAGGAATCAGGAACAACGTGTAGATCATGATTTGAATGGCGGTGTTTAGATCTTTTCCTCCTCCAGAAGGAAGTAATTTAAAACCTGCCTTTTTGTAATCATCATCTGCCACCCATGCAATGGCCCAGAAGTGTGGAAATTGCCAGATGAATTGAATTCCAAAAATGATTAATGCCTCGTATGTGATAGAACCTGTTGCTGCAACCCAACCCAGCAGTGGTGGCAAAGCTCCTGGAATAGCTCCAACAAAAACAGCAATCGGTCCGACTCTTTTCAATGGCGTATAAACAAAGCTATAGAGCAGCATGGAAACTAGCGATAGCATTACCGTGAGTGGATTGGTGTAAATCCAGAGAATGATTACACTGCCTACTAAAACAAATGCGATGAAAACAATGGCTTCAGAAACGGAGATTCTTTCTGTTGGAAGTGGACGATTCTTCGTTCGTGTCATCACCTTGTCTAAATCTTTTTCTATGACCTGATTGATACTAACGGATGCTCCTGACAACAAGAATCCTCCAAACGTAAGCATCACCAACACATCCCAATTAACACTACCTCTTGTGGCCAATGTATAACCAAAAGCGCAAGAGAAAGCTACCAGTAAAGACAGCCTCATCTTTAAAAGTTCGATGCACGCCCTGGTCTTGACAGCGATTATTTGAATGGTACTGATCTGTTGTATCTCTGGCGTCATACTTAATTCTCTAACACAATTCCCTTATTAGTCTTCAATCGCAAAAACAATAAAAACTGAAGTCCGAATGTAACAGTGGCCACCAATAAATGGATCGGCTGGAGGAACGCTGGCACTGAAAAATAACCCATTCCTGCCCCTGTCAATATGGTGAGCAAAATTAACAGTACAAGACTTAGGGATAAAGCATTATTGCCGGTAGTTTTCTTCAGTCGTAAAATAAAAATAGCATGTACCAGCAAAACAATCCATGAAAATGACCTATGAACAACAAAATCTGGCCAAATAAGGGAAATCCATTTTCCTCTGCCCTCCTGCAATTCTGCAACCCGATCAATGGCTGCTCTTACTTCAGTCCCCAATATGATCTGGGTAAGTAACAGGAACATACAAACTATTAGCAAGAACTTAACTCGCGTGGGTACAATAATGTTCTGGCTCTGCGAAGATTTATGCATCAGTAGGATTAACATTGCTACGATCACCACGGCTAAAAGCATATGAACGGTAATGGTCCACGAAGTCAGGTTGGTTGAAACTACAATAGATCCAAACCAGCCTTGAATAATTACCGCCACCAACGTGGATAGTGAAAGCCAGAAAAAGAAAGGATTCACCTTCAAGAGTGGAATGGATCGAATGAATAGGGCAATGATTAAGAAACCAATAACCACTCCTACCAATCGGTTTACATATTCAATCCATGTCTTTTGAGGATTGAAATCAGCCTCCAATAGAATGGACTTGTCATTCAAAATTTTATCAGCCGTATCATCCATACCAATGACAGAGAGATAGCGGGCAAATTTTTGATTCTTCTTGTCACGGAGAGATGCATATTGTTCTTTGTAATTAGCAGGCAACTGATTAACTGATGTGGGAGGAACCCACTGACCAAAACACTTGGGCCAATCAGGACAGCCCATTCCTGCTCCCGTGGTTCGTACCACTCCTCCTACCATGATTAAAAAATAAACAGCGACCAAAGTCGATAAGCAGAGCTTATAGTATCCTTTGGTCGCTGAATAATTCACGTATTGATTGAAATGTCTCTATTAGTGTTTTTTGTCTTCTACGACAATGGCGGAACCGTTATCCATTTCCAGCTTCACCAGTTCATTCTCATGCGGCAGGTTGGATTCTGGAGTTTCCGAATATGGAATATGCTGAGGGATGAAATCATCTTTTGCACCCGGCTTGCTGTAATCATAAGGCCAGCGGTAAACCGTTGGTATCTCTCCAGGCCAGTTACCGTGACCAGGACTGCGTGGCGTTGTCCACTCCAGTGTGTTTGAATTCCATGGATTAGCAGAAGCTACTTTACCTCTGAAAATGCTATAGATAAAGTTGAACACGAATAACAACTGGGCAAATAAAGTCACAATAGCAGCAATACTTACAAGCATATTAAGATCAGCAAAGCCGCTGAAGGTCTCAAAGTTTGTCCAGCTATAATATCTTCTAGGAAAACCAGCGATACCAATGTAGTGCATCGGGAAGAATACCAGGTAAACACCAACGATCGTTAACCAGAAGTGAATATATCCAAGGCGGTCATCCAGCATTCGGCCAAACATTTTAGGGAACCAATGATAAACACCGGCCACCATACCGAAGAAAGATGCACTTCCCATTACAAGGTGAAAGTGTGCCACTACGAAATAGGTATCGTGTAATTGAATGTCGATCGCGGAGTTACCAAGGAATATACCGGTGATACCACCCGTGAGGAAGAACGAAACCAGACCAATAGAAAACAACATGGCTGGTGTAAATATGATGTTACCCTTCCATAAGGTAGTCACGTAATTAAATATTTTAACTGCAGATGGCACGGCAATAATCAATGTCAACAATGTGAATATTGATCCAAGAAATGGGTTCATACCGGTAACGAACATGTGGTGAGCCCACACTACGAACGAAAGGATAGCAATGAACAACATGGATCCAACCATGGCCTTGTAACCGAAGATTGGCTTTCTGGAGTTTGTGGCGATAATTTCTGATGTGATACCTAATGCAGGTAATAGCACGATGTATACTTCCGGGTGACCGAGGAACCAGAATAAGTGTTGGAATAAAATCGGGCTTCCTCCTTGATTCGGGAGGGCCTCTCCTCCTATATAAATGTCGGATAGGTAGAAACTCGTACCGAAGCTACGATCGAAGATTAATAATAATGCAGCCGCAAATAAAACGGGGAATGAAAGAACACCGATAATGGCCGTAAAGAAGAATGCCCAAATAGTAAGTGGCAACTTAGTAAATGACATTCCCTTGGTGCGAAGGTTGATTACTGTGGTGATATAGTTAATACCTCCCAACAATGAGCTCACAATGAATAGCGCCATAGCCACTAACCATAATGTCATCCCTAAACCAGAACCTTGCATGGCCTGAGGCAACGCACTGAGCGGAGGATAAATCACCCATCCACCTGATGCTGGGCCTGTAGAAATAAACAGTGACGTAAACATGATCACACTGGATAAGAAAAAGAACCAGTAGGAAAGCATATTCATAAAACCACTTGCCATGTCACGGGCTCCAATCTGCAACGGAATAAGGAAGTTACTGAACGTACCACTCAATCCCGCTGTTAATACAAAGAACACCATGATCGTACCATGCATGGTTACTAATGCCAGATAAAATTCAGGATCAATTTTTCCTTCCGGTGTTAACCATCCTCCAATAAGTGGTCTTAACCAGGATAAATCTGATTCAGGAAATCCTAATTGAAGACGGAACATAACAGATAGAACGCCACCAATAAGCGCCCAGGCCATACCGGTGATCAGGAATTGCTTTGCGATTACCTTATGATCTTCACTGAACACATAGCTGGTCCAGAAATTACCATGATGATGTTCCTCATGCTCGTGTTCAGTATGAGAATGTGTTTCGGTGTGAGTATGTAGATCAACTGTTGCCATGTTGCTTAAATTCTTAGTTTAAAGTTACTGTTACTGTAGATGCAGCTATCGCTTCTTTACTATCTGAAGGTATCCCCGCTTTGATCATTGCTGCTTCTCTTAATTTTTCAGGAACCCGCTGTAAATACTCAGGGTTCTGTTTCAACCATGATTCTTGAGAAGCCATCCATTTCTCGTAATCTTCTACCGTGTCGTGAACAAATACAGGAAACTTCATAGAAAAATGTCCTTTACCACAAACTTCAGTACAAGCCATCTCATAATTAAAATTTGGATTGCCTGTTTCCTCACGCATGTCCGCGGTAGATTTCGTTGCTATAAATTTGAAAGTCGTACGCATACCCGGGACTGCATCCATCTTTAAACGGAAATGAGGGAGAAACACAGAGTGCAGGACATCTTTGGCTCTGATCATCAATTGGATCTCTTTGCCTTTTGGTAAATGAAGTTCCAATGACTTAAAATCATCAGAAGAATTTATGTCAGAAAGGTCAAGGCCAAATTCATTTGAAGCATCAATCATCTTGTAATTATGATTTCCCAACTGCTTATCCTTTACACCCGGGTAGCGGGCTGTCCACAGGAATTGTTGCCCAATTAATTCAATAACCACGGCATCCTTTGACGCAGGGCCGGTAATATCATTCCACGCCTTCAATCCACTAAAAATCAATAAAGCAAGGACGATGGCAGGAACAACTGTCCATATAATCTCAAGTTTATGATGGTCAGCAAAAAACTCTGCCTTTCTGCCTTCTTTATACCGATAGGCAAAAGTGAACCAGAACATGATGATAAAGATGATCACAAAGGCGATCACAGTAACCCACATGGTGATCCAGAATAAATTATCAGTGACTACGCCATGCTCTGATGCTACCGGTAATTCGTAGCTGTCGAAATGCGCGAACGAATACCAGAAGAACGCAACAAGTCCACCGATCATGAAGATCATCATCAAATATGCATTAATGTCATTCCACGAAGTCGTTGATTCATCTTTCTTTCCTTTCACCAACCCAACCAGGTTGCCAATTCTGAAGACCATGTATAAGATGGCCAGAACTAAGACAACTCCTAAACTGATTATCAAACTCATCATAGTAGATTCTTTATTCGTGATTCAATTAAATGTGATGATTTAAACTCTCTGCCATCATAGGATGATTCTTTGCAACCAATGGTACTTTTGACAAAGCATTCAATGCTACAAAAAGGAAACCTGCCAGGAATATTAATCCTAACCCAATCTCCAATAATCCAAGACTTCCATTATACTGCATTACACCTGGTGTAATCATGTTATAGAAATCCAACCAGTGACCAACAATAACGATCGGACAAACCACTTTCAACATGGACATATGTCTTTTTGCATCTCTCGTCATTAATAACAAGAAAGGGAGCACGAAGTTTAAAATCAGGTTCGTATAAAATATCCAGGAGTATGGAGCATTTCTGATTCTCTGAAGAAAGTAAACGGTCTCCTCAGGGATGTTAGCATAATAAATCAACATAAACTGGCTAAACCAGATGTAGGTCCAGAAGATACTGAAAGCAAAAATAAACTTACCAAGATCATGCAGGTGATTGGCATTCACCATTTTCAAATAGCCAGCATCTTTCAAGTTAGCAACCACTAAGGTGATCATGGCTAATCCTGCAACCCACCAGCTAGCAAATACATACCAGCCCATCATAGTACTAAACCAATGTGGATCAATACTCATTACCCAATCCCAGGCCGCCACCGATGAACTATAACCGAAGAAAACAAGGAAAATGGCTGCAAACTTTCTGGCACCGTACCAATTTGATGTACCACCTTCAACGTCCTCGGCAAGCATTTTCTTCTTAATCACGGTGAAGAACCAATACCAAAGCCCAAAGAAGACAACCATTCTAAGGATATAGAAAGTAGGAAATCCACCAGCATGACTTAACCAGAAAAAATAACCGCTCTTTGCGTCTAATATTTTGTCATAATCAGGAGATGCTTTATCATAAAGATCGTGGTGAGTCCAATGAAACAGATCTCCGTTGGCAACAAGCCAAATAACCAAGGTAAGAACCCCAGCAATTGGAATCCAATGCCCAATCGCTAATGGAATACGCTTGATGGGTGCCGACCATCCAGCCTGAGCTGCATATTGAATAGCCACAAAGAACAATCCTATGAGACCTAAACCGGCAAAGAAAATATTGTTATGCCACAAGGAAGTATAAACTCTTTTCAACCAAAGCGGGCTTCCATGATGTTCAGCGCCACCTTCAGCAGCGGCAGCAGCAGGCTCTGTACTTGCCACTAAATTCTTAGTCACCTCCACAGAGGCATGACCACCCTCATGTCCTTCACCAGCATTCATAGCCATGAAGACACCGATCACAAAAAGAACCAAACCCGCTACAAACAGAATTGTTAAATTCTTTTTGGACTCTGCTTTAAAAACGTATTGTTCGTCTGCTACCATTTCGAATTGTATCTAATGCGTATAAATTATTTCTGTAACTCCTTTACGTACCTGGCAATCTTCCAACGATCTTCTTCACTCACCTGAGAGCCATGAGCTCCCATTAAGCCCTTACCATACGTGATCACATGGAATATATGGCCTTCTGTAACTCCTTTGATTGCATCACCCGTCAGGTTAGCAACGCCAGGATATTTGTCAGCTACTTTTCCATCGCCAGCACCCTTGCCTCCATGGCAATGCTTGCAATTACTTTCATACAAGGTCTTGCCTTGAGCAAGTATAGCCGGTGAAACTTCAAGAGGGTTCACTAAATTGTTAGCTAAACGCAAACCTGTTGTGTCATTCGTTCCGCGATAAGGCAACCAGCCATGAGCATTTCTTCTTACCGTGTTAGGAGCAGGAAGACGCATGTTCATTTTAAATGGATTGTACTCGTTGGAGTTATAGTACTCTCCTCTTCCATTATCCAATGAATTAACCCAGGCACCGGCATCTTTATCTGTAATTTGAGATAATGGTTCATAGGCTACCGAGTGATACATGTTAGGAGCATACTCCTTACCTTGATTATCACCACCTGCCTTGCAACCTGCCAGAAATGTGGCCGCTGATATTCCTACAACTAGTAAAAGTATATAACGCATACGCTGCATGGTATTAAAAGTTCTTTTCATTTACTTCCGATGCTCCGTTCTCTTTTAGAATACGGCTAATCTCTTCTTTGCTTAATTTATTGGAGCCAAGATCAACAGCCATCACATGCTTATCATCCGTGCTTCTTAAATCAAACTGACGAGGAGTTTTGTAGGGTTTCATATCACTTACAATAAAGAAAGTGCCCACCATACCCAAGGCCGAAAGAAGAACTGTCAATTCAAAAGTCACGGGGATAAAAGGAGGTAATGACACAAAGTTTTTACCACCAATAATCATCGGCCAATCGTATCCTAACATCCATATCTGCATGGTCAGCGCCAGGATTGTACCCAACATTCCAAAAAGGAAAGCTGCGATTGGCAATCTTGAACGCTTGTATCCTAATACTTCATCAAGTCCATGAACTGGAAAAGGACTGTAGACCTCATGGATCTTAACTCCCTTTTCGCGGATACCTTCTACGCCATGAAGAAGAATATCTTCATCGTCAAAAATGCCCACTAAAAATTTTTCGCTCGTGTTACTCATAATCTATTAATGCTTCTTTTCGGAAGATGATTTAATAATACTTTTCACTTCGGCCATGTTGATCACAGGGAAGAATTTTGCAAACAAGAAGAAGGCCGTGAAGAAAAATCCAAATGTTAAGATGTATTCACCCACATCATACATGGTAGGATAAAACATCGACCAGCTTGAAGGGAGATAATCGCGGTGAATAGAAGTCACGATGATGACAAAGCGCTCGAACCACATTCCAATGTTCACGATGATCGACAAGATGAAAGTCGCTACGATGTTCGTGCGCAATTTCTTAAACCAGAATAACTGTGGAGAAATTACGTTACAGGTCATCATGGACCAGTAAGCCCACCAGTAAGGACCAGTAGCACGGTTATAGAATGCATAATATTCAGCGGGTACTTGTCCGTACCAGGCTACAAAGAATTCAGTAATGTAAGCGATCCCTACAATTGATCCTGTGATGATGATTACGATGTTCATCAACTCAATGTGGTAGATCGTGATGTAATCTTCCAGTTTGAACACTTTACGTGTAACAATCAAGAGCGTCAACACCATCGCAAAACCTGAGAAGATAGCTCCTGCAACGAAATATGGCGGGAAGATCGTAGTGTGCCATCCTGGAACAATGGAAGTGGCAAAGTCAAACGATACGATGGTATGAACTGACAATACAAGTGGTGTGGAAAGTCCTGCGAGGATCAACGCTACCGACTCGTAACGCATCCAGGTCTTTGCTGCGCCATCCCATCCAAAGCTTAATGCATTATATATCGTGGCGCGGGTAGTATTTCCCATCCGCGTGGCGCGGTCACGTATTACGGCAAAATCAGGAATCAAACCGATATACCAGAACACCAATGAAACGGTGAAATATGTCGTGATCGCGAACACATCCCAAAGAAGTGGCGAGTTAAAGTTCGCCCAAAGTGAACCCCATGTGTTTGGCAAGGGAAGTACCCAGTACAATCCCAGCCACAAACGACCCATGTGCACCAGCGGGAATGTAGCCGCGCAAATTACCGCAAAGATAGTCATTGCCTCCGCTGCACGGTTGATGGACATTCTCCACTTTTGGCGGAAGAGCAAGAGAATGGCTGAAATCAGCGTTCCTGCGTGACCAATACCAACCCACCAAACGAAGTTGGTGATATCCCAGGCCCAGCCTACTGTTTTGTTCAATCCCCACATGCCTATCCCTTCCCACAAGACTGTGGCAAGACAGTAAACACCAAACATTAAAAGTACCAGTGAGATACTAAAGGCTATCCACCATAATCGGGAAGGTTTTCCTTCTACCTGACGGCTGATATCCTCGGATACATCACGTACAGTCTTTCCTCCTGTTATGAGCGTTTCGCGTATCGATGAAGTTGCTTGCATACTTTAGTTGCGGATCAAATTCTATTAATAAACTCTTATGCGTTCTCTTTTACTTTATCCTTGTTTCTAATCTTGGTGAGATAGAAAATATTGGGCTTCACACCGATGTCTTCCAACACACGATAAGCTCTTGGATTACCTATCTTCTTATCGATACCGTAATTAAATACTTTCTCAGTCTTACCATCTTTCTCCACCTCTACATAGTGGTCGATCTTCAACAGCTTGCTGATTTTGCTTTCCGTGTTATTCATGTCACCAAACAAGATCGCTCCAGAAGCACATGATGCCTGGCAAGCGGTAGTTACTTCACCATCCTGAACAGGTCTGCGTTCTCTCTTCGCTGTCAATTTTCCAGTTTGAATGCGTTGCACACAGAATGAACATTTTTCCATGACACCGCGTGAGCGAACGGTAACTTCTGGGTTAAGCACCATTCTTCCCAAGTCTGTATTCATGGCAGGATTGGCCTGATAGAATTGCTGGTTATCATGATACTTAAACCAATTGAATCTTCTTACTTTATAAGGACAGTTGTTAGCACAATAGCGTGTGCCGATACAACGGTTATAGGTCATCTGGTTAAGACCTTCTGTGCTGTGTGTTGTTGCTGCAACCGGACAAACGGTTTCACATGGAGCATTATTACAATGCTGACACATCATCGGTTGGAATACTACCTCAGGATTTTCTGAAGCAATCTCGGCTGCCTTATAATCTTCAGGGTTTGCATCACTGCTATAATAGCGGTCGATGCGCAACCAATGCATTTCTCTTCTGTTGATCACTTCTTGTTTGCCAACCAGTGCTACGTTGTTCTCGACATTACAAGCCACCACACAAGCACCACAACCTGTACACGTGTTCAGATCGATAGCCATTCCCCAATGGTGATTATTATATTCGTGGCCTTTCCACATGCTTAATGTAGCTGCATCTACTTTTTTATCCCAGTTCGTAACCATTGGGTTTTCACGACCGGCTGATGCATCCTTTTTAAACTCACTTAATACAGACTCTTGTATCACACTATGGCGACCCATGTAAGTCTGATGTATTTGTGTTTGAGCGATCTGGAACGCTTCTTCGGTTTTAGCTAACGTAACTCCACTAGATACGATAAATGATAAGCTCTCACCTGAAGCACTTACCAACGGGTAAGCATTTGCTCCGATGTCCTTACCTACCATACCCACTTTCGTTCTTCCGTAACCAACGGCAACACCCAATGTGCCTGGGGCCTGACCCGGTTGAACTAATGCCGCAACACGAATCGTTTTTCCATTGGCAGTAAGGTCCACTAACTGTGTCCTTCCTTCTGCATCATTATCTATACCCTTGGCGGTAGCATCTTTCAGCGAAATGGTAACATAGTGATCCCACGTTGCCTTGGTGATCGGATCTGGCAATTCCTGAAGAAGAGGATTGTTAGCTTGTGAGCCATTACCCACTCCATAGCCTTCAAAAATTACCAATTCGAATTCGCCACCTGCTTTCACCGATGCAACAGCAGCAAGGGCAGCATCTACATTACCTGCGAACGTAAATGTCTTTGTTTCGCTGGCTACTTCGTATACACCATCATACAAACACTTGTCCCAGAATGTCTGGAAATCAGTAATGGTATTTTGCGATGCGAAAAATCTGCTTCTCCAATATTCTTTTACGAAACTGAAATACTCCGTGTTAGTCTCTCCTGCCCACACCAGGAAACTCTCCGGTGCCTGCCGGGTTTTGAATAATGGAGTAATGGCAGGTTGTGAAAGACTGAATGAATTCAATTTAGGCTCTGCATCACTCCATGCTTCCAGGTAGTGATGATCAGGTGCCATGTAAGCGGAAGCTGATGCAGTCTCATCGGGCGTTGTTGATGTTGAAACCGTGAGAGCAATATTTTTTAATGCGCCTCCCAATACTTCACCATTTGGGTGATCGTATACCGGATTGCAATTGTAGAAAATCACTCCATCTACTTTTCCTTCTTTTGCTTCTGCGATGAGTGCGTTCATCTCCTCATCATTTCCCTGACGGAAATTAACTGGAGCCGTTGGTAGAATAGTAGAGCCGTAGTTGCCCAACAAATTGTTGATCGCATTCACCACGATCTGAACGTTCTTGTCATTCGATCCGGACACAACCAATGAAGCGCCCTGACTGGCTTTCAAATCTTCGGCTGCTTTAGCAAGATGAGCAATCTCACTCTTACCTCCGTTGCCAGATAGTAGATTATATAATTGTGTTACTACCGCACCTATTTGTGAAGGCTTAATCATGGAGCGGTAGTCCGCATTGGCACCTGTCAGTGAAAGGTTCGATTCAAAAGAATATAACCGTGACATGTCGCGCTTGTCTTCATTGATCTCGCGGTTTACTGCAAATTGTTTGGTGAATTCAATTGGAGAAATCCACGTAGCTAAAAAGTCAGCTCCGATACTTACTATAACTTTTGCTTTGCTGAAGTCATAAGAAGGAATCATCGCTGCACCAAATGACTCCTGGTTTGCTTTTACAATCCCATAAGTAGAAACCTGATCGTATTGAACCACTTTGGTGGTCGGATACTTGGCTTTGAATTTTTCTATCGCAGCTTTCGTGCTGGGGCTCAAAATCGTGTTACTCACCAACCGGATTTGGCCACCTTTGGCAGCAATATCAGTCAGCTTAGCAATAACTTCTTTATCAACGGTGTCCCAATCACTTGCCTGATCTTTGATTTTTGGTCCGCGTAAGCGATAGTTATCATATAAGGACAGCACGGATGCTTCAACTTGAGCATTAGTTCCACCCATGGTAACTTTAGAAAGGCTATTGCCATCCACTTTTATGGGACGTCCGTCTCTTACCTTTACTACAATGCTGCAATAGTCGCCACCATTCGTGTAGGTGGATGCATAATAATTAGGAATACCAGGATCGGCATCAATGGGTTTATTTACATAAGGGATGGCCTTACGGATGGGAGCTTCGCAGGCTGCTAATGAAGCTGCCGCTACGCTGAAACCCATCATCTTTAAAAAGTCTCTGCGAGAGTGACCGGGATCTTCCTGCACGGCTAAATCCACAAACTCCTTATCTGCATGCTTTACAAATGAAGGGTCATTTTTTAGTTGCGGTAATCCTTTCCAGTACGTCTTTTTTGTATTGCTCATAGATTCAAAATCCAGTCGAGGTCAAAATAAATATATTAATAGTGGCACTTAGAACATTCAAGTCCACCGATGTCTTCCACCTTCATGGCTTTCTTGCCGTTATGTAACTCTAGCAGTTTATCATAATAAGCATTGCCTTTAGTATTCACATCGGTCTTGCGATGGCAATCGATACACCATCCCATAGTAAGAAGTGAGTATTGCTTAACCACGTCCATTTCCTGGACTGGGCCGTGACAAGTCTGACATTCAACACCAGCAACATTTACGTGTTGTGAGTGATTGAAATAAGCAAGATCAGGCAGGTTGTGAATACGAACCCACTCAATTGGCTTTTGCTTTCCGGTGTATGAACCTGTTGCTACATCATAACCAATGGCAGCATAAATTTTTGCGATCTCACCTTCTCCTGTATTGGTTCCTTTCTGGATCTGCGTATGACAGTTCATACAAATATTAGGAGAAGGAATATTTGCCTGCTTGCCTTTTATCGCACCCGTGTGGCAATACTTACAATCAATTTCGTATTGACCAGCATGTATCTTATGTGAAAATGCAATAGGTTGTTTTGGTTGGTAATTTTGCTGAATGCCAATGGAATACAAGCCATCGATTACTGTTTTAAAGGAAACTGCTGCAACAATGAACACAACCAGAAAAGCAAAACCAGTGCTTCTGAAAATCGTTCCGATGGTGTAAGGTGAATTAACAAGCTCTCTATCTTCCACACTCAGATCTTTCTGATCCAGGTATTTCTTGAGTGCGCTGATGATAAGACCAAGGATGATCAGCAATAAAAGCAGGATCACAATCATACCAACCAGTATGACATTCATGTAAGAGCTTGGTATTCCAGCGCCTTCACCACCACCTCCTGCCGTAGCAGTAGTACCCGCTGCAGGTGCATCTGGCTTTTCAGCTTCAGCCTTCACATAAGAAATTATACTGATGATCTGTTCATCTGTATAATTGTTGAAAGCCGTCATCTGGCTTTTGTTAAAATCGTTGTAGATCTTGTTCGCGTAAGCATCTCCACTGGCAATCATTTTTGCCGGGTTGCGTACCCAGGATTTAATCCAATCAATACTCGGAACCCGAGTCTCTACACCAGCTAGTGCTGGGCCAACTAACTTCTGTTTCACTCTATGGCAAGACTTGCAGTTGCCATTAAACAAAACCTCACCGGCACTGATTACAGCAGGGTCTGTGGAAAGGTCTTGAGCGAATGAATTGAAACTTAAAGTAATGGAGAATAGAGCGAGGGCTATGAATTTAACGGAATCAGATAATCGTTTCTTCATCGTGACGCGTTTAGGGGTAACCGCTTTTTTACGGAATCGCACAAATCTACACTCCGAACGCATTATTTCAAATTATTTTTTAATGCCGGGGTTATTATTTTATGGTTACCTTAAGAATTCTAAAACGTGATTGAACAACTCATCATCAGCACTTAATAAATGGTTATGCAACCTCACTAAAGCAAGAAGCCTATTTAGAATCAATTTAAATTATTTAAATTGACATAGCTCATTCAATCAAACACGCGATGACTCCTTTCGAATATGTAAGTGTACTCATTTCCATAATCTTAGGCTTAGGAATTTCACAGCTAGTAACGGGCGTTGCCGACATTGTGCATCAATGGGACCGTGTGAAACTCTATTGGCCCCATATGCTTTGGATTGGTTTCATTTTCTTTCTACACATTCAGGATTGGTGGACGCTTTATGATTTAAGGAATCTTTCCTCC
>JANOUH010000209.1:0-3543 GCA_031416795.1 Cytophagales bacterium
AATCAAATAAAACTGGTGGGTGTAAACAACATCGTCATCAAACCCATCATTGAACAAAAGGAAGAGAAACTGAACGAACAGGCATCCGGAAAAAAGGAGAAGAAAAAATTCTCACCCGGTCTTACTATTCGCGATGTCAACAGCATCATAAGTACCATACCCGGTTTAGCGAAAGTGAGTCCGGAGATTATTCTCAACACCAACATCATTAGGAATGGAATCAGACGCTCTGCTAAACTGGTTGGCGTGGAGCCCGCCTATTTTGAAATTTATGATTTCCAGCTTTCGGAAGGACAGATGTTTAATCATGAGCAATTGAAGATCGGATCACCCGTGTGCATCATTGGCTCAGCCTTGAAGAGCCGATTTTTTCCGACTGAAAATCCATTGGGCAAAAGCATTAAAGTGGGACCGCACTGGCTTACGATTATTGGTGTGATGAAAGAGCGTCTCGTGTCACAGAACAGCATTAGCAAACTGGGCATCCGCGACTTTAACATGGATGTGTATGCACCTTTGCAGAGTGTGCTGGTGCGATATGAAAATCGTGATTTAATTACAGGCGAAGCACTTCGGTTGGCGGCCATGCGCAGCCGGGGCATGGTGTTCATGAGTTCAAGCAATGACGCGGAAGATGAACAGGACAAAAAGAATTATCATCAACTCGACCGATTGGTGATCCAGGTGGAAGAAACCAACAAGATGCAGTCCACAGCAGAAATACTGACACGCCTGCTTTCGCGGAAGCATTATGAAGTAGTGGATTTTGAAATTGAAATCCCTGAACTCCTCTTAAAACAACAGCAACGCACCAATGATATTTTTAATTATGTGTTGGGAGCCATTGCAGGAATCTCTTTGCTGGTAGGAGGTATCGGTATCATGAACATCCTGCTCGCCTCCGTGCTGGAAAGAATCAAAGAGATTGGTTTACGTCTTGCCATTGGAGCCCAGAAGAAGGACATCGTTCAGCAGTTTTTGTTTGAGGCCATTATGATTAGTGTAAGCGGTGGACTGATCGGTGTAGTGTTCGGAGTTACGATGGCCTTTATTGTTTCATCCGTGGCAGATATTCCAACAATCGTAAGTTTCTCTTCGATCGTGCTTTCATTTGGTGTGGCCGCTACCGTAGGTTTGATTTTTGGAATCGCCCCGGCACGCAAAGCAGCCAGTCAGGACCCTATAGCTTCACTACGATATGAGTAAAAAAAACATCCTTATTGGCTTTCTTGTGATCTGTATTTTTCAGGTGCAAGGACAAAACGTTTTTGTGATCGAGGAAATCATCGACCGTGCGAAAGAGCAATCCATTTTTTCCAAACAGGCAGAAACGCAACGCGAAACCAGCTATTGGCAATACCGTTCCTTTCGCACGAACTATAATCCGCAGCTTCGGTTGAATGGAAGTGTGCCCACGTATACGAATTTTGTGACCCCGGTTATTCAACCCGATGGTTCAAAACTTTACCTGCCAGTGAATCAGGTTAACCCGAACATCAACGTTGGTCTTCAACAACCGATCGCAGTTACCGGGGGTACCATATCAGCAAACACCGGCTATAATTTCTTCAATGATATTAATGCCGATTTGAAGCAATGGAGCGGGACGGTCTTAAACGTGCGGCTGACCCAACCTGTATTTGCTTACAATCCATGGAAGTGGGACAAGCGTATTAGGCCAGTAGTCTATGAAGAATCAAAACGAATCTATGTTGAGCGCGTAGAACAGATATCCAGTAATGCCGTGAGCTTTTTCTTCGATGTGCTGCTTCAGCAAGTGAATGAGCAAATCGCGACATTCAATTTGGCTAACAATGACACGATCAATAAAATAGAGCAAGGCCGATATAATATTGGCACCACCTCCAAGGATAAGTTGCTGCAGGTAGAGTTGCAGTTGCTGCGCTCACGACAAGAGGTTTCGCAGGCAAAACTGGATTTGGAAACAGCCCGACTTCAGTTGCGGTCTTACATAGGTTTGAAGGATGGAGATAGTTTTGAATTGGTCTTGCCCGATAAAATACCCTACTTCGAAGTAACCGTAGAAGAGGCACTCACCTATGCGCGATTAAATCGTGCCGACTACATCGCCTTTGAACGAAGAAGACTCGAAGCTGAGAGTGAAGTAGCGCAGGCAAAAGGACAGCGCTATCAAACTACGATCACCGCTTCGTATGGTCTCAATAATGTGGGGACCAATGTTTCTGATTTATACGTCAATCCTTCCAAGCAGCAGATTGCTGATATTTCATTTAATGTGCCGATCGTAGATTGGGGCCGTAGAAAAGCGATGATGCAGACGGCCATTGCCAACAAGAAATTTCGTGACTATGAAATTGAGCAGAGTAAAATCATTTTTGAACAAGAGATCATCACCAAAGTCCGCCAGTTTGAAATGATGCGCCTGCAAATTGAGATCACCAAAAAATCAGATGAAGTCGCGCAGGAGCGCTACAACGTAGCCCAGAACCGTTACCTCATTGGCAAAATTGACATCACCAACCTGAATATCGCCCTACGCGAAAAAGATGATGCCAAGCGCAGCTATCTGCAAGCGCTTAAATCGTTCTGGACAGCCTATTATGATTTGAGGAGATTGACCCTCTATGATTTCGCGAATAAAAAGTTGTTGTATGTGCCGGAGGAGTAGTTACACATAGTGGCACAAATTAACTGCATGTTTAACTACGAAGCGGTCATACCGGACGAGTAACTTTATTCATTCCTTTGGAGATACTTAAAACTCGATCCGGTATCCCGTTGCCTTACACGAAAAAGATGATGAGGAAGCGTAGCTACCTGCAAGCGCTTAACTCCTTCTGGAAACAGCCTATTATGATTTAAGAAGCCCTCCAATGGGTGGCAATGATCAGTGATTTTCGAAACAAATCTATTTTTTCCAGTTCTCTAAAGTAAGTCAATTTATTTGGCGGTCATGGTCATGGGTCTTGTTTTCGTGAAGCTTTTCGGTAAGCTCAGTAAAGGTTTCTTTGTCCAGATCCTTCCATGTACCGGCCAATTCCAGAGTCTTATCTTTCGATTTGAACTGACGTTCAATTTTGCTTAGGACCTTTGTAATTTCGTTCAACTTGTCGGTTGACAGTTGCTGAATTTGCCTGATCAGGTTATTACGAAGTTTTTTTTTACATCCATACTTCCTTCAAAAATACGAAATATTTCATTTACAGAATTCTGCCCGGGCATTATGATTCGCACAGATTGATGTTATATGACTTTGTGAATATAAAATTGTTGTAAGTGACGGAGGAGTAATGTCAGCAATGATTGCGTTCTGAATGGGACAATCCTTGTATTTCCAGATTGGAAATGATACTTCCTGCTTGTAAACTGTATTAATTAACAAAGAATAAATATCGTTTTTTTGGATGATCAACGGAATGAGGAGGTGTCTGGAACAAATCTTGTGTTACTAAATTACTGTCATCCGAGTAAAATGAAAAGGCGGAGGTATTTCTACTGACCGCCTTTTTTTATGATGTTTAAGTTACCAAGCAAAAAACATCATGAGCAAAAATATCAAAT
>JANOUH010000210.1:0-10069 GCA_031416795.1 Cytophagales bacterium
ACATCCAATTTTGGATGTAGCAATTCAATTCAAAAAACAGTAACGATATACCCATCTCCAAAAGCTAATTTTTCATTCGGCCCTGCGTGTGTCAATCAGGGTACACAATTTACGGATGCGTCAACGGGTGACATTAAATTATGGTCGTGGACTATTCAAAGTACCACCTATTCATCGAAAAATCCGGTTCATATTTTTAAATCAGCAGCCACTCACAATGCTTTACTCACGGTAACGGGTACAAACAATTGCATTAGCCAGATTTCAAAAAACGTAAATGTTCCCGTTCCGGTAATAGTTGATTTTACTGCGTCAGCCACCTGTGCAACAAAGCCTGCTTTGTTCGATGAGATCAGTAAAGGAGGAGCCGATCCTGCGGTTTCATGGACGTGGGATTTTGACGGTCAGGTTTCTTCTACAGACGTGTCACCGATACAGTATACTTTTCCTTCTACTGGAATTAAATCGGTAACGATGCAGAGCACTCGGAAATCGGGATGCACTTATTCAGTAACACAAGATATTTCCATTGAGGAACCACCTAGAGCAAAGTTCACGGTTTTTCTGGAATCAGGGGCAGCGCCCTTTACACTGGATCTGACTAACCAGTCAACAAAGGCAACAAAATACCTTTGGAAGCCAGGTGATCCTAAGCAATCAAACAGCACCTTGTACTCACCTTCTTTTACCTATACGGAGTTAGGTGATTATATGATTGAATTGGAAGCGAGTAATGAGTTGGGATGCAAAGACCAAGTGCAGCAACCCATTCATGTGGTTGTACCTCAAATCAATGCTGCTGTTTCTAATTTTAAATTGGAAAAAGTCCCTGGTAGTGATAGTTGGAAATCGGTAGTAACTATTGAAAACAAGAGCAACGTGGCATTGATTGATCCTGATATTTATCTTGATATATCTGGCAACGCTTTGATAAAGGAGAAAATTATTGGAGTGATAAAGCCCAGCACATCGTTGACTTATACTTTTACCCCTAGTATTTTACCTCGTGCGGTTGATTATGCCTGTGCCGAGATCAAAATAAGTTCTGACGAATATCAGTTCGACAACCGTCAATGTATGAATGTAGCCGATCAGTTCACTTCAATGACACCGTATCCGAATCCTGCCGATGATGAGCTCATCCTCGAGTGGATAAATATCAGCAGTGAACCCATGGATGTAATTATTTATAATGTATCAGGGCAGGAAATTATAAGCAGACAGTATTCTCCAACCTTGAAAGGCTTAAATCAAGTAAAGGTGGATGTATCTAATTTGCAAGTCGGTATCTATTTCGTCTCTTACTCTGTTGACGGCCAGACTCAAAATTTTAAATTTTCGGTGGTTCGGTAGATTCTATAATTAAGAATATTCTTCCGGAGAGTGGTTTCAGGCCGGAATTTTATTTTAATTTTACTATATTCATTAATGTAATTTTACCTAATCTTTTGATGAAGCCAAAATTTGACCCCACCGACCGCAGGATTTTAGAGATCCTTCAGGCCAACTCAAATATCACCAATGCACAACTTGCCCATGAAATTGGGTTGTCTCCAGCCCCTACACTGGAGCGTGTGAAAAAGCTGGAAAATTCCGGAATTATAAAAAGCTACCACGCTGTGATCGACATGGCAAGTGTAGGCCTTGGCGTTTCCACATTTGTGATGGTTTCTTTAAAAGGTCATAATAAAGAGAACATTGCCAAGTTTATGAGTGCCATTCAAAACATTGATGAGGTGGTAGAGTGTCATCATGTGACGGGGCAGGCTGATTTTATTTTGAAAATTGTTGCCCCTGATATTCCAGCGTATCAAAATCTGATGTTGGAAAAAGTAACCAACATTGAGGTCGTGGATAATATGCAGACCACCGTGATTCTTTCCACCTTCAAAGACAGCAAAGTAGTACCTATACCATGAGTGTAACGGAGACATCGAACCGCGTGCTTGATGCCGTAAAAGTGAATCAAAAGATCACGCGCATTGCTTACGAGATCCTTGAAAATAATTTTAAGGAAAAAACAATCGTGATTGCCGGCTTAGATGGTCAGGGATATTTGCTTGCGAAACAAATTGCTTCTGAATTGGGAAAAATATCGCCAGTTAAAATCAACCTCGTTAAGGTATCGCTGGATAAATTATCACCACAGCAAAGTGAAGTAATTCTTGACGCCCAGAATAAAGACATCAAAAAGAAATGTATTGTGTTAGTGGATGATGTGTTGAATACCGGGCGCACACTCGCCTATGGTATGAAACCTTTCTTAAATATCGAAGTAAAGAAAATCGAGGTAGCGGTATTGGTGAATCGAAGTAACACGCTATTCCCAATTACGCCCACCTATACAGGTTATGAATTGGCAACTACATTAACGGATCATGTTGAAGTTGTGCTGGGAAAGAATGCAGCTGTTTATCTGAAGTAATTTTTTAATCCAGGATCAAATATCCAGAATCCAGTTTAGAAATGTCAAGCTACAAACAACAGGACATAAAGAAGATTACCACGCATCAGCTTCAGGAGATGAAGAATCGGGGTGAGAAAATTTCTATGCTCACCGCCTACGATTATAGCATGGCCAAGATTATCGATGGCGCTGGGATGGACGTGATATTGGTTGGCGACTCCGCATCGAATGTAATGGCAGGAAATGAAACCACGTTGCCAATCACACTTGAGCAAATGATCTACCACGCTACTTCGGTAGTCAAAGCGGTGAAGCGTGCATTGGTGGTAGTCGATATTCCATTCGGTCATTATCAGGGTAGTTCAGGCGAGGCCCTTAGATCGGCAATACGCATTATGAAAGAATCAGGCGCCCATTCGGTAAAACTAGAGGGTGGAAGTGAAATAAAAGACTCAGTCCTGAGGATATTAAGTGCCGGTGTGCCGGTGATGGGCCATCTTGGTTTGACCCCTCAATCCATTTATAAGTTTGGAACCTATACCGTGCGGGCCAAAGAAGAGGCAGAGGCAAACAAACTTATTGAAGATGCTTTGCTGCTTCAGGAGTGTGGATGCTTTGCCCTGGTTTTGGAGAAAATTCCGGCAGAACTAGCCAAAAAAGTCTCGTCTCAATTGCAAATACCCGTGATTGGCATCGGTGCAGGCCCTGATGTGGACGGTCAGGTGCTGGTTATGCAGGATATGCTGGGGATCAATAAAGAATTTAAACCCCGTTTTTTACGCAGATATGCCGATTTGCACGGAATCATTACAGATGCTGTGCAGAAATACATCAGCGACATCAAGGCTCGCGACTTTCCAAATCAGGATGAGAAGTATTAGCGGTAGTTTTAAATACCTCGATAATTTTTAATTTCACGGCAGTTTTGAACCCTTTATAATTTTAATCAGTACTAAAATGAGCGATCAAAAAAACTTGTCCGACTCTGGGCGGATTACCATCACCAATGGAAAGTTGAATGTACCGGATAGCCCTACCATCCCCTTTATTGAGGGAGACGGCACAGGAAGAGATATCTGGCGTGCTTCACAACACGTATTTGATTCAGCAGTAGCTAAAGCCTATGGCGGCAAGAAAAAAATAAATTGGAAAGAAGTGCTGGCAGGAGAAAAATCCTTTACCAAAACCGGCAACTGGCTTCCCGATGAAACCCTCGATGCTTTCAGAGAATATTTAGTTGGAATAAAAGGTCCGCTTACTACTCCGATCGGTGGCGGTATTCGTTCATTGAACGTTGCCCTTCGTCAGATTTTGGATTTGTATGTTTGTCTCCGTCCGGTGAGATGGTATCAGGGTGTTCCATCCCCTGTTAAAAATCCTGGCGCAGTAGACATGGTTATCTTCCGTGAGAATACTGAAGATATCTATGCAGGTATCGAGTTTGCAGCAGGTACACCTGAAGCGCAAAAGGTATTAGATTTTATTGAGAAAGAGTTTCCTAAAGAATTCAAAAAGATTCGCTTCAACACGAAAGAGAAATCAGAAGAATTCTGGAAGATGGTTGGCGCCACCAACATGAACAACGAGGTGCAGGTGGGCCTTGGCATTAAAGCAGTAAGTTATAGCGGTAGTGTTCGCTTGATTCATAGTGCTATTGCCTATGCCGTTAAGTTCAACAGAAAGTCGGTAACGTTGGTGCACAAGGGTAACATCATGAAATATACCGAAGGCGCTTTCCGCGATTGGGGATATGGTGTTGCGGAAGAATATTTTGGTGACAAAGTATATACCTGGAGCAAGTGGGAAAAGACCAAGAAAGAAAAAGGTGAAGAAGCAGCTAATGCTGAACAGAAGGCAGCTATTGCAGAAGGTAAAATCATCATCAAAGATTCTATCGCTGATATCACCTTGCAGCAGGTATTAACTCGTCCTGAAGAATTTGAAGTAATTGCTACGTTGAATTTGAATGGTGACTATTTGAGTGATGCTCTTGCCGCGCAAGTTGGTGGTATTGGTATAGCTCCAGGTGCGAACATCAACTACATCACAGGACATGCTATTTTTGAAGCTACCCACGGCACAGCACCAAAGTATGCCGATCAGGATAAAGTGAATCCGGGATCAGTAATTCTTTCTGGAGTAATGATGCTTGAATATATGGGCTGGCAAGAAGCTGCTGATCTTATTAATAAGGGTCTTGAGAAAGCTATTGCTAACAAGCGCGTAACGTATGATTTTCATCGCCAGATGGAAGGCGCAACGTTGCTGAAGTGTTCAGAGTTTGCCAATGAGATTGTCAAGAATATGTAATAAGTTTTGTCCCTAAAATAAAAAAGCCGCCTCGTTTATCGGGGCGGCTTTTTTATGTTAGCAATTGATGATTACATCTTTCTCACCTTACCGCTGCCAGAGGAATGACTATTCACCTGCGCAGGGTTGCCTTTGTAGGAGACACTTCCGCTTCCTGAAATGGTGGCATCTATTGAATTCTTTACATTCACCTCTACATCACCAGATCCGGAAATGCGGATTTCGCAAGCGTCCACTTGCAATTCTGCAGCAAGTACTTCACCGGATCCACTGATGTTTGCTCTGATTTCTTTCGCACTACCATTGGCAATTATTTTCCCTGAACCAGATACCCCTGCCACTACTCTATTTGCAGATGCTAATCCAACCGTAACTGTACCAGATCCGCTTACTTTACTATCTACATCCTTGCACGTGCCCTTGAAATCAATACGACCCGAACCAGAAACATTGGCACCGAGATCACCACTTGCATCCGCTTCTAAAGCCAGCGAACCAGAACCGCTTACATTCAAATCGAGATTGTTGGTTTTAAATTTACTTTCTCCAATCAAATCGCCCGAGCCGCTTACGCTTACGCCTTCCAGATCTTTAACCGTTACGTAGACCACAATTTTATCATCATTATCCCAATCCCACATTTTCCAGTTTTCATTTTCGCGGCCAATGCTGAGGCGGCCACCACTTACTTCGGTTTCAATTTTAGAAAGAATTTCTTTGCTGCCTTCTAATTCAACTTTTTGTTCTGGGCCTTGCTTCAAGTATAATTTGCCAGGCACACGAAAGGCAATTTTTGTGAAGGTGTCTACTTTACGGCTTTCTTTTGTTTGAGCAAAGGAAACAGCCAATGCCAAAAAGAGAGCGAAATAAGTGATCAGTATTTTTTTCATGGTTTATAGATTTTTGAGCTTCATTATTACATCAACAGAGACTGAACAGAATCCGCATGGTTGCTTACACTAAGAACTATTTTAGTTAGTGCCAAGTCCACCACCTTAGGACGCAAAAATGTAGGTTTGCGTTACACATGGAAGTATTTTCTTTTCGTACGATTGATGGCCCCTCAGAAGGTAATTACAAAGAGATGGGTAGCAAATTCCTTGCTTTTGCCTATCCGGTTGACTCAGAAGATGAAGTCAAAATCAAAATTGAAGGTGTAAAGAAAAAATACTTTGATGCCCGTCACCATTGTTTTGCCTGGATTTTGGGTGAAGACAAAAGCCGATACCGGGCATTTGATGATGGCGAACCCAATCATTCAGCGGGCGATCCAATATTGGGCCAGATAAAGTCGAAGAATCTTACCCATGTTTTGATTGTGGTGGTGCGTTATTTTGGTGGGGTTAAACTTGGAGTCGGAGGGTTGATACAAGCTTATAAAACCGCTGCTGAGGACGCATTGAATAGTGCCATTATTGTCGAGCGAGAAGTTACACATTCTATGACACTACATTATCCATATGAATCGACCACCGATGTCATGCGATTGGTTAAGGAATTTGAATTGATAATCAGACGACAGGAGTTTTTGGAGGAGTGTGTTCTGTATGTAGAAGTGAAACGGAAGTTCTTTGAATCATTCGTAACAAAAACAAAGCTTCTCCGGGCGATAGGCCATAAAATTTCTGTTGAATGACCGGGAGCATTTAAGTACGGTAAGGCTAAACAACCTACTATTTTATGGTAAGCTTTTTATAAATCTGCAGACAGACCCATGCATCGGTGGCAGCGTAACTGATTTGTTTTTCATGAAGTACTTCTGCTTCCCAATTAGAAGTTTGCGCACTTTTGGAAATACGAAACCCTAAAAGGAGTGCAGTTAATTTTTTTACACTTTCAACCTGAAGGCCAGCTTCCTTACTCATGCTTGCCAGCTCGATAAAACCTCCGGGTTTATAATGCTTTAACCTTTGCAACGCTTTAATATCATCACGCAAAGCAACGCCAGCTTTCAAGATGCTATCACTTTCTAAAAATTCAACGAGGTGTGGTGTTATTCCTGTTTGCTTAAGCCGGATAAGAAAAACTTTATCAGGTAGTGCAACTTGCATCAAGGCAACTTTGTTTTGCTGACCACGCACAAATACAGGTTTTGTTTCTGTATCAAATCCAACTACCTCATGTTCCTTGATTTCATCAAACGTATGAATTATTTTTTTCTCTTCCGAAACGATAATAGTTTTCCCTTCGAACGCTCCTAATGGAAGCGCATTGATTTCCTCATTCGTAATGGTGAGTTTATTATTATTTGGAAGGAGCAGGGTCATCCAGTCTTCGGATTTTATAATTCATATAGGCTTGTAGCACAGTCATCAAAGGACTGATGATGCAAAAGAAGCAATAAGGTGCATATGCCCAGGTTGAAATGCCAAGGACCTTTGCCTGTGTGGCTCCGCATGTATTCCAGGGAACAAGCACAGAGGTAACAGTACCAGCATCTTCTAACGTGCGGCTCAGCAGTTCTGGTTTATAGCCTTTCTTGCGATAGGTTTCTGCAAACATTCTTCCGGGTATTGCAATGGCCATGTATTGATCTCCCGCGGTGAGATTGAAAAAAATACTTGTAACGACTGTAGATGCCACTAATGATCCGGTGGAGTGAGCAAATTTTATAATCTCCTCCACAATGCGCATTAACAACCCACATGATTCCATAACACCACCGAATATCATCGCGCCTAAAATTAACCAGATTGTGTTGAGCATACCGGCCATGCCTCCCGAAGATAGCAAATCAGAGATCATGGCATTTTCAGTTTGAATATTAATCGAAACAGTCAATGCTTTCATTACCGCAACAAACGATGATTTCAAAGGGTCATTTGAAATTCCTGAAATCTGATCAATGATTTGTGGTTGAAAAATAACAGCACAGGCACCCCCGAGAACAGAACCTACCAGTAATGCTGGAATGGCCGGTACTTTTCTCACGATCATGAATAGAACTAGCGCAGGCACAGCGAAAAGCAATGGATTTAAATTGAAGGCCTGATCAATGGCTACGAGCACCTCATTAGTATCGGTCGAACCGGAGGTGTTGATTGTAAATCCCCACACAAAGAAAATAATTAACGTGATGATCAAGGTTGGAACGGTGGTGAGCATCATGTACCGGATGTGAGTGAACAAATCCGTTCCTGCCATAGCGGGAGCAAGATTGGTAGTATCAGAAAGCGGAGACATTTTGTCGCCAAAGTAAGCCCCTGAAATGATTGATCCTGCAATGACGCCTTCGTGAATTCCCAGTGTTTTTCCAATCCCCAACAAAGCAATCCCTACCGTAGCAACAGTAGACCATGAACTACCAGTAGCTAGTGAAACGATACAGCACACCACACAAGCAGCAAATAGAAAAATGGTTGGATTGAGAATTTTTAACCCATAATAAATCATGGCAGGCACAATGCCGCTGAGGAGCCAGGTGCCGGATAGTGAACCTATCACCAAAAGAATCAGCATAGCGCCCATAGCAGAGCTTATACTTTTCACGATACTCATTTCAATTTTTTCCCAGGAATGGCCTAAGCGCCATGAAATAATTCCAGCAACAGATGCGGCTAAAATTAGCGCGATTTGGTTGGGACCATCGGTAGCACCACTTCCAAATACGAAGACATTGATTGAAAGAAATACGACAAGAGTTGCAATGGGGATAAAAGCTTGAAGTAAACTCGGCTTTTTAATTTCAGTCATTTGAAAAATTTAGGAGCAGTAATGTACTAATTATTAATTATTCGGTTTGACTCCGATATTCTTGTTTTCGCAAACTAATTTACCCGATATTCAACTCCTCTGTCTTTCAGATAATTCAGAATGAATTTGAAATTATTTTCATCCTCGCCCAAATACTCTGGTGGGCTTATTCCCTTTCGATCGTACTTTCCATCCAATACAAGGTGCACCGCAGCGGTGCAAGTATAGCCGGTGGTCCTCGCCATCGATAGCGTTCCGGATGATTTCTCCGTGCGATCGTAAAGATTGTATTGAATATTTCTCGACTGACCTTTTTCTTCTCCAGACATGCGAATGCGCATCACCGTGAATTCTTCTTCGCCTGGTTTCAATTTCCATTTAGGAAATAAAAGTTTTGCGGTAAGATCGATGGGTCTGATTTTCACTCCCTTCACATCCACTTCTTCATAAGAAAAGAATCCGGTCTCGCGAAGCACGCGCAGGTATTCAACACAACCGGGATAACGCAATGTTTTTTCAATCATGTGTGGAATGTGCGACATGGTTTTTATCAACGAACGCAGTCCATCCGAGTTCCATGATTCTAATGTTCCAACTTCTTCAAAGTGAACAAGCTCTGCGTCTGAAAGCGCTTCTCTAACTATCATGGCTCCATTTTGAACATAGCGTGCAGGGCGTGTATACTCTTCAATCACATCGATGGGAGAGAAGACGGCTTTGTATTCATACGGCCACTCGCGCACTACAGGCAAGCCACCCACCAGGCATTCATACGAATTGATTTTCATTTTCTGATTATGATAACCTAAAATGATATTGCCCATGCCAGGTGCTACACCACAATCCGTCACGATGGTCACGTTATTTTTCTTAGCGAGTTCATCTAACAAAAATGGATCTTCCGGAAAGAAGGAAATGTCCACCATATTTTTTCCTGCTTCAATCACTGTTTTGCATGATTCGAAACCCATAAATCCAGGCACAGCACCCACTACTAAATCAAATGGCTGAATCAAGGCAGATAAAATGGTTGTATTGGCCAAGTCTGCTTTTTGAGTCTTTATGCTCAGGCTGCTCAGTTCGGAGAGGGCCGACTCATTAATATCCACGGAAGTAACATCGAATTTTTTTGAAAGATCAATAGCCATTGCTTTCCCTACCAAACCGGCACCCAGAACAACTATTTTTTTCATCTTTATTTGAGTTAAAAATCGTAAATCGGAATTGTAAACTTTAAAATATGTTTGACGCTGCCAAAATACTCCAAAAAGCAAAACATTCATCGTTTTATTTGATGGTGCTGAATTGGTCCCTCAACCGGATGATCCCGTTCAATAAGCCACATGGTTTTAAGGTAGTGGAGATCGGTGATTACCGCTTAAAAACCCTGATGCCATACCGAAAGAGCAACTTCAATCATATTCGTGGATTACATGCATGCGGCCTTGCTACCATCTCAGAATTTACCACCGGTTTTTTATTACTATCCAGTTTGGATATGAAGAAGTATCGCATCATCATGCAGCGTATGGAAATGAATTATCATTACCAGGGAAAAATGGATGCTACGGCTGAGTTTGTCATTTCAAAAGAATGGTTGGAAGAAAAAGTGATGGTGCCCTTGCAAACTCAGGAAACGGTAGTGGTTCCCTGTGAAGT
>JANOUH010000211.1:0-2255 GCA_031416795.1 Cytophagales bacterium
GCGGCCAGGCGCTTTGAATTAACGCAAGACGCGAAAGATAAAATCATATCAGAATTTTTCTGGAACACAGTCGTTCATAATCATACGTACGTGATGGGTGGCAACAGTGAATATGAATACCTCACCGAAGCAGGCAAACTCAACAATCACCTGAGTCAAAACACAGCAGAGACCTGCAATACGTATAATATGATGAAACTTACACGGCATCTCTTCAGCTGGCAACCGAAGGCAGAACTGTTTAATTTCTATGAGCGGGCGCTCTATAATAATATCCTATCATCACAACATCCGCAAAGTGGCATGATGTGTTACTTCACTCCCCTGCGCATGGGTGCGAAAAAAGATTTCAGCACTCCGTTCGATTCGTTCTGGTGTTGTGTCGGGTCAGGAATAGAAAACCATGTAAAGTATGGTGAAGCGATTTACAACCGTGGCAAAGATGGAAGTGTGTATGTAAATCTCTTCATTGCATCATCGCTAAACTGGAAAGAAAAAAATATCACGATTACCCAGCAAACTACTTTTCCGCAAAGTGAATCGGTCGTTTTATCGGTGAACACGAACAAGCCGCAAAAATTTATATTGCGCATCAGAAAACCGGAGTGGGTGAACACCGCTCAATTCAAAATCAATAAAAAAATAATTCATCCCGCACTGGAGGCGAATGGGTATTGGTCTATCACGCGCACCTGGAAAAAAGATGATTACGTTGAAATCCTTTTACCCATGCAGCTTCGCACCGAGCCCATGCCCGATAATGCTAATCGTATTGCCGTGTTATATGGCCCGATTGTCATGGCCGGTGATTTAGGAACCACCAAGCCTGATCCAGTAAAAGGAATTCCTGTTTTTATTAATGAACATAAAAATGTGACCGAGTGGGTGCAGCCCGTGAACAAGAATAACTTAACCTTTCAGGCAAAAGGCGTAAGTACCACGGGGGATATTACGTTTAGTCCGCTGTATCAATTTACCGATCATTATTATAGTGTGTATTGGGATCAGTTCACCACCCAAAGCTGGGCACAACAGCAAGCTGCCTATGAAGCAGAAAAGGAACGCTTAAGAAAACTGGAAGAAAGAACGATTGATGTATTACGATTGGGCGAGATGCAACCTGAACGTGATCATAACGTGACCGGAGAAAAAACAGTATCAGGTGAAGACAATGACCGCACCTATCGTGATGCCGATGAGCGCGGATGGTTTTCATTTCAAATGAAAGTAATGGCTGATACCAAAAACACATTAATGCTGACCTATTGGGGAAGTGAGCGTGGCCGCAAGATGTTCGATATTTTTGCAGATGACATTAAAATTGGAACACAGGAATTAAACAGTAACGACCCCGGAAAATTCTTTGATGTGAATTATATGCTACCCCCTGAGTTAATAAAAAACAAAGCCACCATTACTGTGAAGCTGGTGGCTTTGCCCGGCAAGAGAGTGGGTGCGTTGTATGGCGCACGGGTGATTAGGGATTAATTATAGAAGGGAAGAAGCGAGAAGTTGAGAATCGGACACTAAACAACTCACAAACTTTCTGTATACTTCTTAAAACTATCAAGTATCGCTTGCCAGCCTCCGCGTTGCAATTCAACTGGATTTTCTTCTTCGGCTTCAAATGTTTCAATCACGCTGACTTCTGATCCTTTCTCTTCAAAAATGATTTTCGTTTTGCGACCATCTCCCATCGTGTATTCAATCAGACGATATGATATTAGATTCGTATACGTTCCCCAAAAATCAAAACTCATGCTCCCATCTTTTGCGGCCATCGTGGACTTAAATATTCCACCGATGCGTAAATCATTTTCGGCAAATGGTGTATGCCAATCAGGTGAGGCTTGATTCCATTGGGTGATGTGTTTAGGATTAGTCCATGAATCCCATACTTTTTCAATGGCCGCATTTACCTGGGTCTCTACCGTAATGCTTGTTTTTGTGGTATTCATGATAATTGGGTTAATGATATTCATTTCTGATACAAACTTAAAGCAACCTATTGAGTGCTTAGATAGCCTATTTCGACTTTTTTGAGGGTCTTTTGCGACAACCTGAAACTTAACGCGTGTCAATCAAACTGGCTTATTGTCGACTGGCTTCTCTCGATTGGCCATATAATTCCGTTTTGAAATTTTTTGATCGAACTTGCGTTGTAGTACGGCTTAACATCGCATGATCCAAAAACTTTTCAGTCAAGTAATTGCACGCATTCAAAGGTTTCTGATTTTTTTTAGTCGACAACCGCG
>JANOUH010000212.1:0-26227 GCA_031416795.1 Cytophagales bacterium
GTTTTCTCGCTTTTCACCATGCCAACACCACCTATGCTATTAATTATATAACCCTCCGGTATCTCTCTATCTAAGGCAAGTCTAATCTGGGTATTCATATCGTGTTTCTTTTATGGGCTGCTTTAAATTTTCTGCTGGCAATGTTACTAAAGTATTAATCTCACGAAGGACAATACCTGTCATGTCAATAAGAAAGTTTGATCTGATTAGGCAAGACATGGATGGTTGAAAGATTAAAAGCCATTTACTTGAATACTAAATCGCAATGATATTGCATTTTAGATGAAACCAATCCATTAAGAATGAATAATTTCTTTTGGGAAAGCAATTGCCCCCTCACATTTAAGAATACATAACGCCCACCTAAGAATATTCTTAGAAGTATGTTAGAATTTCTCTAAAAACGCACTTTCTTAGACTAGTAATGGATTGATGAAAATCCATCTCAAGATTTAAATTAAAAACTGTTTCCGTGAGGGGATGTGCAGCACGAAATCTTGATTGGATTTCTTTAAAAATTATAAAGGCAACACATTCAAAAGTAACCGATTACAGTCTATAAACACAGATTGAGTCAAAATTGATGGCAATTGAACCAGAATTGGTAAAGTCAAAATCGCCTGCGATCTATCTTTAGACATTCATTTTAACCAAAAACCAAAACCTCCATGAAAAAACTATTTACTCCGGCTATCCTGCTCGTCATAGTAGCTGCCTGCAATCAACCTGCCCCTCCCACTGCTCCTGTAGTGGATACGGTTGGAGAAAGTAACAAAGCAATTGTTAAGCAATACACGGATGCCGTAGTGAAAGGCGATACCGTTGCTATGGCGTCCTTTTTAGCTGATAATTTCAGAGCCTATGGACCAGGATCAAATGACTCTACTAACCTGGAGAATCACCTCAAAAGTTGGAAGAAAAGCTGGCGAGAGGAATTTGCATCAATTGATTTTCAAAGCGCTGGTCTGATAGCCTTTAATGTACCTGCTGATGGTAAGTACCCTGGCGACTGGGTTGCGGATTGGGCAGTCATTACGGTCAACTATAAAAATGGAAATAAACCTGTCACATTTTGGTTCCATGATGTAAACCGGGTTAAGGATGGAAAAATTGAATTAAGCAGATCATTCTATAATGTAAATGATTTCTACACACAACACGGTTTTAAAGTAACACCCCCCGAAGCGCCTGCAAAATAAAAATATTGTTCATGGTTAGGGTTGGCCGTCTCAGGTTATTGAGACGGCCTTTTTTTATGGTCTTGGGGCTGACTAAAAAGATATCAGGAAACTTCATCACCAAATTTTATCCTGAAATTAACCTTTGCATATATTCCCTACTGTGCGCTCTGTGGTAAAAAGTTTAACCGCAGAGTGCGGTGAGAACACTGAGAATTTCGCAGAGCATAATAATCTTTCGAGCAGAATTTCAAAATACTTTTTAGTCAGCCCCAGAGTGAAATGTAATATCTAAAGTCTTAAGCCATCGCGTAACATTTAGAAATCATCCAAAACCATTAACTTTAGAATATTTGAAATGAAGTACTGTAGTTGGCTAATCCTGCTTTTCATTCATGGTGAGTTGCTTGCTCAGCAGCCACTCTATTCTAAATTTCAGCGGTTTGATGTGGACAATGGCTTGCCTCAAAATCTTGTAACGGGGATAGTACAAGATACCGATGGCTTCATCTGGGTAAGCACCAAAGATGGTATTGCCCGCTATGACGGTAAAGAATTTTTAAGCTTCCGGCACCAACCCGATGATAGCAACAGCCTCTCTTCCAATGCAACGGACAACCTTTTCAAAGACAGCCGCAATAATCTATGGGTTGTTTATGAGAAGGATGATTATAATAAAATAGACCCCCGTACTTTAAAAATTACCAGGTCTGAAAAAGTGGCCATTCCGCAAGACAACCTGATGCCTGAAAATCTGATACAGGATTTTCCCTATGATCGATTGCGGGCTTCTCAACTCATGGTTGAATTGTTGGATCCAGCTAATGCAAGACTTCAGAAATTCTTAACAGAGAAAAATGAATTTGGCAGAAAAAGAATCTGTGCATTCAGCGAAGATCATACTGGTAAGCTTTGGTTGTTAACCAGCCAGGGACTTGAAGTTTCCGATGAGCGCTGGGATAAGTTCAAGCGTATTGAGTTTTCTCCTGAATTTCAATTCGATCCGGAAAAAATCAACTTTACACCGAAGCTGTTTCATTTGAGCGATCAGCGAATTGCTATTTTAAAAGGCAATAAAGTTATCATTTATAATCCTGCCAATGGCAAGCTAAAAGCAATCACGGCCACCAACTCCACTGATAAATATCGGGGTAACATTGATCAATACCGTATCAACTATTCACCCACCACGAAGGACGTTCAAGGTCGGTTAATTTTTGAATATCAAAATCAGATTTATCGCCTCGAAGATGATGATACGATTACTCTTCTGTGGACGAATGAAGAAATCCATGGGATTCGTTGCATCCTGATTGATCGCACAAATACATTATGGGTGGGCACAGATCCCAATGGGTTGTATAAGGTTAATTTAATGACACCTGCTTTTGAATCTCATGCCTATCAGTATGATTTTATTAGCGATTTGTTAGTGAATGAACTAGGCGTAAATCCAAAAGTCATTAAAAGGGACACCGTGCTCACACTGAACGCTTATCTTTCCCGCTATGCTTATCCTGAAAAGGGAACGTTGTTGTTGTATTATCAAACTGTCATCCGCGGACCTTTTGGACACATTATTACCAAAATTAAAAACAGCGCCCTGGAGGTTATTTATAGAGGTAAGGAAAATAATGCCATAGCGGTTGCTCCCGATAAAAAAATATGGGCACTTGACGAAAGTGGTATGCTGCGACAGTGGTCAGATTTTTCAACGCCACCCCGTGATAAAAAAATTGATTTGCCCCCCTGCACGCCAATCATTAATGATAATTCTGCTGGTACGATCAGCGACATTCTGATCGATGATGATCAGTATTGGGTGTCCACCAGGGCGAATGGAATTCATCAATTTAAAAATGACAAACTCATCAGAACAATTCAGCCTCATGGTAAGTACTACACCAATGTGCTCAGCCGTGATCCTATCGAAAAGAATATACTCTGGATAGGAACAATTACAGGCGGATTATTTAAATGGGATAAAGTCAATAACAAATTGCTGGCAACGTATACAGCGGAAAATGGTTTGCCCAACAACACCATAAACAGCCTCGTACTGGACTCACTAGGTTATATGTGGATCAGTACGAACAAAGGAATCACACGATTTAATCCGGCCCGGGAAACATTTACAAATTACACCGTGGCCGATGGCCTTATTGAAAGTGAGTTCAACCGGCATCATGATTTGTTACTTCCCGATGGCCGCATTGCGATGGGTGGCACAAAAGGCTACTCAGTCTTTAATCCCAATGATTTTAGTGAAGATACTTTTACCCCGGAAGTTTTTATTACAAAAGTTACTGTGAATGAAAAGTTGGTAGATCATCGTATTGACAGTGCTATTTTACCTATGCCCGTAAATCAACTTAAACAGATTGATCTTTCGTATGCCAACAATTCCATCGGGTTTGAAATAGCGGCTATGCAGTTCAACGCACCTGAAAAAATCAAGTACCGCTATATGCTGGAGGGCTATGACAAAAATTGGGTGGACACGAAAATAGATCGCCCCATTCGATTCACGCAGTTGCCATACGGTGACTATACATTGCTACTTAATGCTTCCAATACGGCAGGAGTATGGAGCCCCGCTATCCACAAACTTGCCATGGTAGTGCATCCCCCCTTCTGGTTCACGTGGTGGGCATATTTATTTTATGCCATAGTGGTTGGTGGGATGGTGCGTGCATACTGGCGCGGATACAAAAGAAAGTTGATTGCCAGGCAGGAAGCACAATTCAATGTTCGTGAAGCCGCACGTCTTCGTGAGCTAGACGAAACAAAGACCCGGTTCTTCTCCAACATCACGCATGAGTTTCGAACTCCGCTTACGCTGATTTTGTCTCCGCTGGAAAAACATTTGAAAGACACATCCCTTCCGCCCAAGGCGCTCACTTTATTAAACAATAATTATCGCCACGCCAATCAGCTCTTAAAATTGGTAAACCAGTTGCTGGACATTGCCAAGTTAGAAGCCGGCCAGATGCGCATGAATCCCACCGCAGGCGACTTTATGGAGTTTGTTGATCAATGCGTAAACTCATTTCAAACCCAGGCCAATGAAAAGAATATTGCCTTAACGCTTTCTAATGCGAACGTAGCAGGCAATTATTTTTTCGATCAGGAGAAGTGGGAGAAAATACTTTTCAACTTGTTGAGCAATGCCATCAAGTTCACACCTGCAGGAGGCAAGGTAGAAGTTTCAATCTCTTCTGAGCGAAAGAATGCCAACCAGCCTGCCTCTATTAAAATCCAGGTGAAGGATTCAGGGGTTGGTATGGAGGAAGAAGAGATTCCTAAAATTTTCGAGCGATTTTACCAGGTCGATGATTCCGCTACCAGGAGGCATGAAGGCACGGGCATTGGCCTATCCCTGGTGAAAGAATTAGTAAACTTAATGGGTGGAACTATTCATGTAAGCAGTGTAAAAGACCGGGGCACTTCATTTACCATTGAAATAGCCATTGAACAATTAAAAGAAATTCCTTCCGCGCGCGAAGTGACCTCCATCAATCATTTTCAAATCAAGGATGAAGAATCTGTGCCGGGTGTTGATCATGATCTTCCTGTCATTCTGGTGGTAGAAGACAATGATGAGTTGCGCTCCTTCGTCAAAGAATCGCTATCCGTTAATTGGAATGTTCTGGAAGCTTCCAACGGGCTTGATGGTTGGGCCATCATTGAAAGAGAACTGCCGGAAATCGTAATTTCAGATGTGATGATGCCGGGCATGACTGGCTTTGAACTTTGCAGTAAATCAAAGAAAGACACGCGCACCAGTCACATCAACTTCATCATGCTGACAGCCAAAGCCGCACAAGAATCAAAAATTGAAGGACTGGAATCAGGTGCTGATGAGTATCTCACGAAACCTTTTCACCTCTATGAGCTTGAATTGAGAATACGGAATCTCCTTCTGGAGCAATACAGTCTGCGAAAACACCTGCAGGAAAAATTGTTACCGATAAAACCAGCTCTCGAGTTACCACACGTAACGGATGTTTTTCTTACCAAACTGCAAGCTTATATCGATAGCAATCTTGACAATACTAAATTACAAGTGGATACGGTAGCTGAAGCCATGGCCATGAGCAAAAGCACACTGAATCGAAAACTTAAAGTACTTCTCAATATTTCAATCCATGACTACGTTAAGAAATACCGCCTTCAAAAGGCAGCTATACTGCTGTCCGAAGGGCACAGCGTGAGTGAAGTAGCTTATCGGGTAGGCTTTGAAAGCTCATCTTACTTTGCCCAGTGTTTTAAAGAGTATTTCAAGCAAACTCCCTCCGAGTTCAGCCATCCACAGAATTGATTCAAAAGTCGTTGTTATCGGATCAATTCTGATCATCTCCTGCTCCCTCCCTGGGTAACTTGCTTCTCTAAAGATTGCACCAGATTATCATGCTGCGCGGCTGGTATTCAAGGCAAGGTTCAACTCACCATGAAAAAGAAACTGATTCATGTAAATGATCTATTCTGTGCGAGACTACAGACCTTTCTTGACCATAACCTCGACAACATAGACCTACATACCGATACGGTAGTACGGGCTTTAGTGATAAGCAAAAGTGCCTTCAACAGGAAGTTGAAGGAGTTAGTTAAACCAGCCATCAATAAATTTATTAAGGAATATAGACTTCAAAAGGCATTGATCATTCTTAAAGCAGGGTATAAGGTTCGTGAAACTTCGCAACGCGTAGGTTTCAAAAGTCCATCTTACTTTACCCGGTGTTTCACAGCGTATTATCATCGAACTCCCGTTGGGTTGGTCAAAACAAATAATTTGACTCAAAAGTGATTGATATAGATCCAATTTTGATAATTGAGTAATCCCTTCTTGTGCAGTTTTGTGACTGAATCCTACAACACAACTCTCTTTAAACTCAGTCGCTATGCATCCTGCTGCAATCGTATTGTTACTTCTTCTTATCACCACCAATTCCTTGGGTCAATCAGTTAAGGGCAGGGTGGTTGGTAGTGATGGGGGTCCATTACCCTTTGCGAATGTATTATTACTTAGCCACCGTGATTCTTCATTGGTCAAAGGGGCAGTATCAGATTCTTTGGGAGTTTATTTGATTGATAACATTCGTGTCGGATCCTATTTGCTATCGGCTACCTCGATCGGGTATAAGCAAACCTATGTTTCGCCATTGCTCATCAATTCAAATTTAGAGATAAAGGACATAACCCTTGAGGATGACTCAAAACAACTGGATGAAGTTATCATCCTCGAAAAACGCCCGTTTGTTGAACAGCATGTTGACCGAATGGTGGTCAATGTTGCCAACAGTATAATTGCTAGTGGTAGCACTGCATTAGAAGTACTTGAGAAAGCACCAGGAGTTACCGTGGATAGACAAAATGGCTCGCTTCAACTTAGGGGCAAGGAAGGTGTTATTGTGATGATGAATGGAAAGCAAACCTATCTCTCGATGGCAGAACTTGTCACCTTGCTGAAAACCATGCCCAGTGATGATATCGATCAGATTGAATTGATCACCAATCCATCAGCCAAATACGATGCAGCCGGTAATTCGGGCATTATCAATATTCGCATGAAGAAGAATAACAATGTAGGTACCAACGGATCTATTTCCTATGGTGTTGGTTCTGGAAAATATGCCCGTCAGCGAGGAAATTTTCAATTAAACCACCGAACTAAAAAAGTTAATGTGTTTGGTAATTACAGCGCTAACCGGGGAGGTAACTATTTTTTTCTAGAAGCCCAGCAAAGAATTGATAATGGCGAGCAGGTAAATCTTACAGATCAAAATACATATATACAATTTCGCGATCGCGGCCAAAGCGCGAAAGCAGGATTAGATTATTTCATTAGCAAAAATACAACCATCGGTCTTGTCTGGACAGGTTTCTGGAATAACAACGGGGAAGAAGGAACTGCCAGGAGTGATTTTCAAAAGGAGGGTTCGGCAGAATACTATCTGCAGGCTCAAACCAATAAGGCCATTGGAAGTACATCAGCAAATCAAATCGGTAATCTTAATTTTCAACATTCATTCAAAGCCAAAGGTGGTGAACTGTCTGCAGATTTAGATTATGGACGCTACACGCGAGATTATTCGAACACGCTGGTGACACAAACCATATCCATTGACAATCCGGTGCAACCACTTGCTGGATTATTGGTTGAAATGCCGACCCTGATTGATATCAAAACAGCAAAGATTGATTATAACAGATCAGTTTTCTCCAGCTGGAGAATGGAATCTGGTCTTAAGAGCAGTTATGTAGCCAGTGATAATGACATGACCCTTAGTCAGGGCCAGTCGAACAACCTGGTGATCAATGAAAAGTTATCGAATCACTTCACCTATACAGAGCAAGTTTATGCCGGTTATACCAGCTTGTCAGGTAAGCTGGGAGAAAAAACACAAGTGCAAGCCGGGCTTCGGGTTGAGCATACTCATTCGGTTGGCAATTCCATTACACTTGATCAGGTTGTAAACCGCGACTATTTTAATTTTTTTCCAAGTATGTTCCTCTCCAGGCCGTTGTCAAAAAACCATTCCATAGGCTTCTCTTATAGTTACCGGATCGACCGGCCAAATTATCAATCGCTCAATCCTGCCCGTTCCTATGTAGATCCCTATATCTACAGCAGAGGCAATCCTTTTCTCAAACCACAGTACACCCACTCGTTGGAGTTGAAGCATGGTTTTAAAGACAAGCTATTTACTTCTATAGGCGCAAGCTTTGTGGATGATATCGTGTTTTATGTTATTCAACCCGTAGACAGCATCCGAACGGAGCGCTCCCCTGATAATTTTGGAACTTCCCAGTCCTATAATCTTACTGTAAGTTTTCCTGTCGAAGTGATGAAGGGATGGAACATGCAACTGAATTTTCTGGGTGTCTATAGCAAGTTTGCTTACACCTACCTGGATGTTCCTACAACCGTTGAGCAAATCTCCGGTCGTTTCAATGCATCGAATACCCTGGTGTTCGGTCATGGCTGGACGGGGGAAGTAACCGGCTGGGTTAGCACACCCGGGGTTTATATTGTTCAGAAAAGCCCTTGGCTCGGTTCTGTCGATGTGGGAATTCAGAAATCAATCAGTTCAGCCTTCACGGCAAAAGTAAGTTTACAAGATGTGTTTCATTCCAATAAGTACATTGGAAAAATTGATGCCCCCAGCTATAAAACAGATTTCCGCCTTGCTTTTGATACCCGGATATTGATGCTCAACCTTACCTATACCTTCGGTAATCAACAGTTAAAGGGAGCGCGCCAACGCAGAATAGGCTCTGAAGATGAAACAAACCGCACCAATTAATTATCAGCGTTAATAGCCTTTAAGCATTTCTTAAGTGGTGTAAGCTTAGCGAATGATTTCAATCTTAAAAAAAGGATACTCATTGAGAGGAAACTTGATGGTAATCTATGCTCATTACCCTATAACCCAGTACGGTTGAGGCTTAAAGTTTTAAAACTTTACATCAATTTACATCTTGTTTATACCATGAAGAACACTTTGCATTCTGAAACAACTTTTGATTTGCGGGCTATCATTAAAAAAAAGTTGTCACTTTTTGCATAGGTAAGTAAATCTGTTTCTACATTTACTAGAGGAGTAACACGAAAACTCTGACTTTAACCAAAAAATAAACACTGATTGACTATGGCAAAAAAAGCAAAAAAGGCTGCTAAGAAAGGGAAAGCAAAACCCAGGAAAGCAGCAAAGAAGGCGGCTAAAAAATCAGCTAAAAAAGCTGTTAAGAAAGTAGCAAAAAAGGCAGCTAAAAAAGTTGTTAAGAAGGCTACAAAGAAAGCCGTTAAGAAGGTAGCACCACCTGCAAAAAAAGCCGCTAAGAAAAAAGTGGTGAAGAAGGCTGCGGCTCCTGCTCCTAAAAAAGCGGCTGCTCCTGCACGAAAGAAAGTGGTGGCTCCAGCTCCTGTAGTAGCTCCTGCACCGGCACCGACTCCAGCCCCCGCTCCTACTGAAAACACAGGAGAAGGATCAGGCTCTGGCAATTAACATTAGAATTCATCTAATGAAAAAGCGATTTCCGAAAGGTTATCGCTTTTTCATTTTATACCGCTAAGCATAAGTCGATTTTATTGAAATCTAATTCTTAGCTTAGCGATGCATCTGATACCCCTATGTTTCAAATTTCACTGAAAGGTTTTTTAAACAAGCTTGAACTCCAAAAAGAGAAGGCAAAAGACTATCGAAATGTGGTTGTAACCCAAATCGTAATAGTCGTGCTGGGGCTTATCCTGTATGAGCCACTTCTGGAAGATTCAAAATCAGATATCTCAAAACTAATCATTACCATACTTTCAGCTTTCGGAGCTATCTATGCTTTTTTACTCTGGGACCTGCTACGCAACTTTACCAATAACAAGGTTGTTATTATGGTCATTCTGATCGTACTTTCAATCATTGTAACCGCAGGCATTTTAGCTGAATTTCCATATTATCAAATCATTCAGGTTGCCGACCGTCAAACCTACCTGTTCCTTCTTCATGGCTTTCTTTTCCCGATCGAGATGACCGTTATTGGTTTCGCAATCCGTGATATGTTTTCTGCCGGGTTTATTACTTCCGATAAACTTTGGGGCGCGGCTTGTGTTTTTCTTATGGTCGGTATCTCTTTCGGAAGTCTGTATGATTTAATCTGCATCGCCAGGCCTGGAAGCCTGGGGCTTGATATTGAATTGGGGTTGCCCAACTATTCAGAATGTGTCACATATAGTTTTAGCATCCTGGGAGGAATTGACTCCGATCTCAATCCTACCAAGTTGATCAAAAACATCAGCATTATTGAATCCGTCTGGGGTGTGCTTTATGCCATGCTGATTATCGGAAAATTGCTTGGATTACCCCGCATTGAAAATGAAAACAAAAATTAATTAATATGAATAATCGAAAATTACCCTTTATCATTTTAGGCATCATCGCTTTCATCGTGGTGATGGCCTTGTCGTCCAGTTTGTTTTTCAAAGTCAGCGCCACAGAACGTGCCGTAGTATTCTATCCCTTTGGAAAAGGGCTGGACAAAGACAATGTAGTTGGGCCGGGAACACACATGAAAGCACCATGGAATGATGTCTATGTATATAAAGTCAATGAAATGTCTTCAGAAGAAAACATGGACATGCTGGATAAAAACGGTTTGTCGATTCACATCGATGTAACGGTGCGATACTATCCTATCCCCGACAGGATTGGATACATCCACGAACAATTCACGACTGACTATGAAACCGTATTGGTGATCCCCGAAGTAAGATCCACCGTGCGCCAGGTCATGGGCCGATTTACTGCAGAAGAAATTTATTCTACTAAGCGAGCAGAAGTTGAGACTGCGATTAAAAGCGAAACCGAAACAATCCTTAACAAAAACAACGTGCATGCTACAGCCGTATTGATACGCTCCATCATGCTTCCTGAGCAAATCAAAGTAGCTATTGAAAGTAAACTGCAACAAGAGCAAGAAGCATTGGCCTACCAGTTTCGCCTCGACAAAGAAAAAAGTGAAGCCGAGCGTAAGCGTATTGCCGCTGAAGGTGAGTCACGGGCAAATAACATTATCAACAACAGTTTAACTGACAAACTCTTGAAAATGAGAGGCATAGAGGCAACCCTGGAATTGTCAAAATCGCCCAATAGCAAAATCATCGTGATTGGATCTGGTAAGGACGGAATGCCTTTGATTTTAGGTAATAACTAATTTACACAGGGGATTTTTTTGTAAGCGTTCTACCCCATATCTTTAAAACCAAAGTTAAATAGATCCATCATGGCAAAGACAGCAGAAATAATCATAGACGGCAAATCATATACATTTCCAATTGTAGAAGGAAGTGAGGGAGAATTGGGAATTGACATTAGCAACTTGTTGGAGCAAACTGGAGCTGTCACGCTGGATTTAGGTTACAAAAACACGGGTGCCACCAAAAGTGCAATTACTTTTTTGGATGGTGATAAGGGAATCCTTCGCTATCGTGGTTATTCTATTGAAGACCTGGCCGAGAAATCAACATTTCTTGAAGTTGCCTACTTACTAATTTTTGGTGAACTACCCACACCCGCCCAACTTAATGGCTTCAGCGGGAATATAAAGAACCATACTATGGTTCATGAGGACATCAAGAAGATATTGGATGGATTTCCCTCTAGTGCCCATCCCATGGGAGTTCTCTCTTCCCTATTCTGTGCACAGACAGCTTTCTATCCTGAATCCTTAGATCCAAACAGATCTAAAGAAGGGGTTTACTTGAGCATTGTGCGCTCACTTGCCAAGATGCCAACGTTTGCTGCATGGGCTTACAAAAATGAAGTGGGACATCCAGTAAACTATCCTGACAATTCCCTTGACTATTGCTCTCGTTTCCTGAAAATGATGTTTGCTCTTCCGGCAGAACAATATGAAGTGGATCCGGTAGTAGCAGCAGCCCTTGACAAATTATTGATACTTCATGCTGATCACGAACAAAACTGCTCTACCTCAACGGTGCGCATTGTGGGTTCATCAAAGGCAAGTATCTATTCCTCTATTTCAGCTGGAATTAACGCGCTTTGGGGGCCGCTTCATGGAGGTGCCAACCAGGAAGTGATACTGATGCTGGAAGAGATTAAAAAAGATGGAGGCAACGTGGATAAGTGGATTGACAAAGCAAAAGATAAAAATGATCCATTCCGCCTGATGGGCTTTGGTCATCGCGTTTATAAAAACTTCGATCCTCGTGCAAGAATAATCAAGAAGGCGGCAGATGACGTTCTCGCTAAATTAGGTGTAAATGATCCTACTCTTGATATCGCCATGAAAATGGAAGAAATTGCGTTGAAAGATCCATACTTTGTAGAACGCAAGTTGTATCCTAATGTGGATTTCTATTCAGGAATCATTTATAGAGCGCTGGGTATTCCAGTCGATATGTTTACCGTGATGTTTGCTATTGGTCGCCTGCCAGGCTGGATTGCACAATGGAAAGAACTTCGTGAGAACAAAGAGCCTATTGGTCGTCCGCGCCAGATTTATACGGGTTCTAATCTCAGACCCTATGTTGGTCTTGATAAGAGATAAATTAAAAACATACATGTACTATCTTAAGGCTGGAGTCACTACCCAGTCTTTTTTTGTCTCCTGAACACCATTTCGCACCGTTCACAACTTTACATCATCGTATAAATACTTTCTAAGTAAGGCTTCGTTAGTTTGTACTTCATTAGTAAAAAATAATCGCTATGAAAACGACACAAAGGTTCTTTATAATCATTGCCCTTTTTCTCTTGCTTATATCCTACGCAGGCATTGCTCAAAAAAAGAAAGCAGGTGGCTGGACAAAATTATTTAATGGCAAATCGCTGGATGGCTGGAAAGCAAGCGAAAACCCTTCAACATTCAGTGTTCAAGACGGGATGATTGTTGTGTTTGGCGATCGGGCTCATTTGTTTTACACAGGGCCCTTCATGGATCATAACTTTAAAAATTTTGAATTTAAACTTAAGGTGATGACAACCCCTGGCTCAAACTCGGGCTTGTTTATCCATACCGATTATCAGGAAACCGGATGGCCATCCAAAGGCTATGAAATACAGGTAAACCAAACGCACACCGATTGGCGCAAGACCGGAAGCATTTATGCGGTGCAAGATGTGAAGGAAGTCTTTGTCAAAGACAATGAGTGGTACACCCAGCACATCATTGTGCAGGGCAAAAGAATCATCGTAAAAATCAACGATAAAGTAATCAACGATTATACAGAAGGAGAAAACGGAAGGCTTTCCAGTGGCACTATTGCCTTACAAGGGCATGACCCCAAAAGCAAAGTATTTTATAAAGATATTAGGTTGAAAATCCTTCCGGATTAAGGAAGCCATATCTGTTCATGCAAAGCTTTGAATCAGGAACGCATAAAGCATTATCTTTAAGGCTGGAATTATTCCCAGCCTTTTATGCGTGGTTTGATTTCCACAGATAAAACTTGAACGATAAACTTCTAATCCAAAAATGATGGCACTTTTAGATGATTTTCATACTGCGGTAACCAAATCAAAAGATCTTACCCAACGTCCATCCAATGAAGAACTTCTCAATTTGTATGCGTTGTTTAAGCAAGCAACCGAAGGAGATGTTTCAGGCGAGCGCCCAGGTGGCTTCGACTTCAAAGCCATTGCCAAGTTTGACGCATGGGCCTCCAGGAAAGGAATTACAAAAGACCAAGCCATGCAGGATTATGTAGACCTGGTTTCTAAACTTCAGCAATCTTATTCCTGATCATCGTTGAATCTGTTTTACCAACCCGCCATAGCGCAAGGCATCTTGCATCTTGACCCCGATGAATCGCGGCACGCTGTGAAAGTATTGCGTATGCAAACAGGTGACACCATCGAATTAACGGATGGTCATGGGTTTTTATATCAAGCTTTCATCAGCGAGGCTGATCCAAAAAAATGCAGCTTCACCATCAGCGAGAAAAAGGAAATACCTCCACGGAATTTTAATATTTCTATTGCAGTGGCTCCTACTAAAAATATAGACCGCATCGAGTGGTTTATAGAGAAAGCCGTTGAGATTGGTATTGATAAAATTCATCTGCTCCTATGCAAAAACTCAGAGCGAAAAAATGTGAATCTGGATCGCTTGACTAAAATTGCTGTGAGCGCTATGAAGCAGTCAGGGCAAGCCCGATTGCCTTACATTTCTGATATGGTTCCATTGAAAGAGATCGTCACACAGGAAGCTGCTCAGAAATTCATTTGCTATGTAGATGCCAGCAATCCCGAGCAACTAAAATCATTGGCGAAACCCAATCAGCGTTACCTGGTTTTGATTGGCCCGGAAGGCGATTTCAATAAGGATGAAATACAATTAGCTACGGAACATGGTTTTAAAAAAGTAAGCCTCGGGCCCAATAGGCTTCGAACAGAAACTGCTGCATTAACTGCCTGCCAGATTCTGAATTTCGTTAATTTGTAGATCGATTATGAAATTAGAAGAAGCGAAAAATAAAATAAAGGAACTCACGGATCAGGTTAACCACCACATCGAACTCTATTATCAAAAAAGTAAACCTGAAATCTCGGATTATGAGTTTGATCAACTGCTAGATCAATTAATCAAATTAGAAAACCAATATCCTGAACTTCGTCTTCAGGATTCTCCTACACAACGCGTTGGTGGAGCCATCACCAAAGAATTTGCCACGGTCTATCACCGATATCCCATGATGTCGTTGGGTAACACCTATTCCGAAGAAGAACTAACCGATTTTGACGGACGTGTTGCCAAAATGCTGGATGGTGATGAGTATGAATATTTTTGCGAGCTAAAATTTGATGGCGTCTCCATCAGTTTGATTTACGAAGATGGATTACTTATGAAAGCAGTAACCCGAGGCGATGGTGTGCGGGGTGACGATGTGACCGCCAACATCAAAACGATTCGTAGTCTTCCATTAAGAATAAAATCAAAGAATGTTCCTGCAAAGTTCGAAGTGAGGGGTGAAGTCTATTTACCGAAAGAAGTCTTCAAACAACTCAATAAAGATCGCGAAGATATTGGTGAAGAAACCTATGCCAATGCACGAAATACCGCTTCGGGCACCGTGAAGATGCAAGACTCCACCGAAGTTGCTAAACGTAAGCTGGATTGTTATGCCTATTATTTGCTGGGAGAAGACAACCAAGTGGAAACACATGATGATGCCATTCATAAACTTGAATCATGGGGATTCAGGGTTTCGCCTACATATAAAAAATGTAAAGACATCCAATCAGTATTGGATTACATCAAAGAGTGGGAACACAAAAGATCAGATTTACCATTGGATACGGATGGAGTAGTGATTAAAGTAAACAGCCTTGAACAACAGGAGCGATTGGGCTTTACAGCAAAGAGTCCACGCTGGGCTATTGCTTATAAATACAAAGCCGAGAGCATGAGCACTAAACTCAATGGAATCACTTACCAGGTCGGTCGCACAGGTTCAGTTACACCCGTGGCAGAATTAGAGCCCGTGTTTCTTGCCGGTACTACCGTGAAGCGTGCTTCACTTCATAATGCCAATGAAATCGCCCGACTTGATTTACGCATAGGTGATTATGTGTTTGTTGAAAAAGGTGGTGAGATCATTCCTAAGGTGACGGCTGTAGATATTGAAAAAAGAAATCCATCATTGAAGTCAGTCGTCTACATTACAGAATGTCCTGAATGTCATACAGAACTAATCCGCAAAGAAGGAGAAGCAAACCATTATTGCCCGAATGAAAAAGGGTGTCCTCCACAAATCAAAGGACGCATCGAGCACTTCATTCAGCGTAAAGCCATGGATATTGATTCATTGGGTGAGCAGACCATCAAGCAGCTCTTCGATCTTGCATTAGTAAAAACTCCGGCAGATCTATATGATCTGACCAAAGAAGATTTGTTGAAACTCGAAAAAGTGAAAGACAAGTCAGCCCAAAATATGCTGGATGGAATCGGGCAATCAAAATCACAAAGTTTTGAAAATGTACTATTTGGTATTGGCGTTCGATACGTGGGTAAAACGGTGGCAGAAAAATTAGCACGTCACTTCAAAAACATAGATACACTCTCTACTGCCACATATGAGCAATTACTTGAAGCTCCGGAAGTAGGTGAAAAAATTGCTCAAAGTGTTGTTGACTTCTTCAAGGATAATGATGGGCTGAAAGAAATAGATCGTCTTAAAAAGGCAGGATTACAGTTTGAATCAACACAACAAGAACCAACCTTAGTGAGTGATGTTTTAGGTGGAAAATCGTTTGTGGTTTCCGGTGTATTTCAAAACTATGAACGAGATCAACTGAAACAAGTAATTACTTCTCATGGAGGGAAATTACTTTCTTCCATTTCAGGCAAACTGGATTATGTACTTGCTGGAGACAATATGGGGCCGGCAAAAAAAGAAAAAGCAGAAAAGCTGGGTGTAAAAATCATCTCAGAAGAAGAGTTTGAAGCCATGCTTAAAAATTAAACTCATATTAAATAGACCTTAAGTCTGAACTTACTTTATTAGATTTCGCTCATGTTTAAAATGTCCTTTCTGAGGATGCGGACCGAATCTGCTCTAAAAAAAAACAAAACAGTTCGAGCGAGTATGCCCTATATTCAGGCAGCGAGTATAGGAATCATTTTCACCGTGGAAGACAAGGAAAAGCATGAAGCAATAAAAGAGCTTATCAGCCAATTGGAACGGGATGGAAAAAAAATTCAAGTGCTCGAATTCCTTCCTGAAAAGAAGACCAACCATGAGTTCAAGTTTGATTTCTTTAGCATCAAAGACATTTCGTTTTGGGGAGATGTGACCGCTGCCAATGCATTAAAGTTTGCTGAGACACCGTTTGATTATTTGTTTTGTATCGATAAGGAATCAAATCCCTTAATTTTACATATCCTGTCAAGAAGTAAAGCTCATTGCCGGGTTGGTCGGTTTAATGATCCTGAAAATCAGTATTTTGAGTTTATGATCGAGTTGAATGGAACAACAGAAGGATTAATAGAAGCTATGTATAACTATACCAGTAAGTTGCGATAATGAAAAAACTTTTTGGCACCGGGGTCGCATTGGTTACACCTTTTGATGAAAATGGTAAGATTGATTTTAGGTCTCTTAAAAAACTGTTGATACACACTTCGAGGGGAGTTGACTACTTTGTTGTAATGGGGACAACCGGGGAATCCGCTACTCTGAACAAAGAAGAAAAAAAGAGTGTGTTGAAGTTTGTGATGGAGAACAATCCAAAAAAACTTCCCATTGTTTACGGTATCGGTGGCAACAATACACAAAACGTATTGGACGAAATCACATCAACAGACCTGAAAGGCGTAACGGCTTTATTATCTGTAAGTCCTTACTATAATAAACCACCACAGGAAGGAATTTTTCAGCATTTCAAAGCCATTGCAGAAGCCTCGCCTCTACCCATCATTTTATACAATGTGCCCGGCCGAACTTGTTCTAACCTGTCAGCACAAACAACGCTGCGGCTGGCTTCATTAAAAAATATCATTGGAATAAAGGAAGCCTCAGGTAATCTGGAGCAGTGCATGAAAATAGCCAAGGAAAAGCCAAAAGACTTTATGCTCATTTCTGGTGATGATATGTTAACCCTCCCGATTTATTCCATTGGAGGAGTTGGTGTAATTTCAGTGCTTGCGAATGCACTACCTCAGGTATTTTTAAAGATCAAAGAGAATTTTAATTCGGGCAAACTATTACAAGCACAAGCTGCCCAATTCAAAATCATCGATATCAACGGCCCGATGTATGAAGAAGGGAATCCTGTTGGCGTTAAATACCTGCTGAGCTTGATTGGAGTTTGTGGGTATACCGTAAGGTTGCCATTGGTAGCACCTTCAACAGGATTAAAGAAAAAGATTGGAGAGTTATTCAAAAAGCTCTAAAAGAAAGAGGGCCGAATCATTCGATTCGGCCCTCTTCACATAAGGTTTAATAACTCGTAATTAATTACCAGCCTTATTTTTCAATTCCTGAACTTCGGCACGGATCGCCTGAGCAGCATTTTTTAGGTCTTGCATTCCCTTTCTGATGCGGGTTCCGGCAGCACTATTTCCTTTGTTGTAGAACTTATCTGCATCAGCTTCAAGAGATGCAATCAGAGTCTTTAGTTCTTCAAATTTTTTCATTTTTCTTAGGATGTTTAAGATTTAAAAATTGATTTCGTAATGCCAATTTAACTAAAAACCTTTAAAAACTAGCCAAAAACCCATTTTTTAGATTTTAGTCACATTTACAAGTTCCTCTTTTCTATAAAAACCACTATCAAGCTTCGTTTTTAGGGCAGAAAAGGCATTTAGCGTTTCCTCCACATCCGACAGGGTATGAGCCGCTGTGGGGATGATTCTGAACATAATCACATCTTTTGGCACTACCGGATAGATCACTACAGAGCAGAAAATCGCACTATTTTCTCTTAAATCCATGGACATGTTAGCTGCTTCACCAACTCCACCTTTAAAGAGCACAGGTGTTGGCGGTGTCTGGGTTGGGTTGATGTTAAAGCCACGGTCCTTCAAGCCTGTCTTAATAGCAGCCATGACTTTCTTCAGGTCTGATCTTAATTCAGGATGCTTCTTTACTAGTTCCAGGCGTTTTAGGTTACCGATCACGAATGGCATCGGCAGCGACTTAGCATAAATTTGCGAGCGAACAGTGTAACGTAAGTATTTCAAAATTTTCTTATCGCCAGCCACAAATGCACCAATGCTAGCCATTGATTTAGCAAACGTAGAGAAATAGAGGTCAATCTGATCCTGAACACCTTGCTCCTCACCTACTCCAGCGCCCGTTGCACCCATCGTTCCAAAACCGTGGGCATCATCAACAAACAAACGGAAATTATACTTCTTCTTCAGTTCAACAATTCCTTTCAAATCACCCATGTTACCCGACATACCGAAAACACCTTCGGTGATTACCAGAATACCACCACCTGTTTCATTCGCTAATTTGGTTGCACGCTGAAGTTGTTTCTCCAGGTTCTCCATGTTATTGTGAGGGTAAACAAAGCGCTTACCCATGTGCAGGCGCACACCATCTATAATACAAGCATGTGATTCAGAATCATAAACAATTACGTCTTTACGATCAACCAACGCATCGATGATTGATAAAACGCCTTGATATCCGTAATTGAGCAAAAAGGCATCTTCCTTCATGACGAAGGATGCCAGTTGTTTTTCTAACTCTATATGATGTACTGAGTTTCCAGACATCATACGTGCACCCATGGGCGATGCTAATCCGTATTCAGCTGCTGCCTCAGCATCAGCCTTTCTTACCTCAGGATGATTGGCCAATCCCAGATAGTTATTCAAACTCCAGTTTAAAACTTCCTTTCCATTGAAAGTCATCCTTGGACCTATCTCTCCCTCTAACTTGGGAAAGAAGAAATAATCATCAGGTAGATGTGAATACTTGGCCAGTGGGCCGGCCTCCATTTTTAACTTTTCAAATAAGTCGACCATTTTTAGGTTGTTTTCGGTGAAGATATCTGTTTTTATCTGCTTCAATTCTATCAAACGAAATGATAAACAGCTAAAATTTGCGGCAAAAATAAAAAAATAAACGCAGTGTATAGCAAATTAAAAAAGCTCTCTTTTAAGCTTAGCTTATAATCGTTAGCATTGCAATAGGGAAAAGATATGAAAAAAATCAAAAAATTACTGGTTGCCAACCGCGGAGAAATCGCCCTGAGAATTATGCGAAGTGCCCGCGAAATGGGAATTCAAAACGTAGCAGTTTTCAGTGAAGCAGATCGCAACGCGCTACATGTGAGATTTGCCGATGAAGCGATCTGCATTGGTCCGGCCCCCTCGTCACAATCCTACCTGGTGATCCATAAAATCATCGAGGCAGCGATAAAGGTCAATGCCGATGCTATTCATCCTGGCTATGGCTTCTTGTCGGAGAATGAAGATTTCGCTGCCGAAGTAAAAAAGGCTGGTTTAATTTTCATTGGACCCTCTGCCGAATCGATTGAATTGATGGGAAGCAAGCTTGCCGCAAAAACTGCTGCTGCAAAGTTTAACGTTCCTCTTGTGCCCGGAACTGCCGAGCCGATTTCAGATGTTCCTCAAGCAAAGAAAATCGCGAGCGAAATTGGATATCCGATCTTGATCAAAGCAAGTGCGGGTGGTGGTGGAAAAGGAATGCGCGTTGTAAACCATGAAGCTGAATTTGAAGAACAAATGGAACGTGCCATCAGCGAGGCAATATCTGCTTTTGGCGATGGATCCGTCTTCATCGAAAAATATGTGACGCAACCACGCCATATCGAATTTCAGATTTTTGGAGATCAACATGGCAATGTCGTGCATCTGTTTGAACGTGAATGCTCCATTCAACGTAGGCATCAAAAAGTAATTGAAGAAGCTCCTTCGTCAATTCTAACTCCAGAGCTGAGAGCAAGAATGGGTAAGGCAGCTGTGGATGTGGCCAAAGCGGCAAACTACTATAATGCCGGCACGGTTGAATTTATCGTAGATGAGAATAAGAATTTTTATTTTCTTGAGATGAACACGCGCTTGCAGGTTGAACACCCTGTAACCGAACAGATCACAGGACTTGATTTAGTAAAACTACAGATCAAAATAGCAGAAGGAGAAAAATTACCCTTTAAGCAGGAAGATCTGTCCATTCATGGTCATGCCATTGAGGTAAGAGTGTATGCGGAAGATCCTGCCAACAATTTCTTACCCGACATTGGAACATTGAAAACGTATAGACGTCCGCAAGGTCATGGAATAAGAGTAGATGATGGCTTTGAGCAAGGAATGACGATTCCATTTTATTATGATCCGATGATCGCTAAGATGATTTGCCATGATGAAACGCGTGATAAGGCAATTGCGAAAACTATTCGTGCCATCGATGAATATGAAATCACCGGACTTGAAACAACACTCGGCTTTTGTAAATTTGTGATGAATCATAAAGCATTCCGCTCTGGTGACTTTGATACGAAGTTCGTAGAGAAGTATTTTAAGCCTGAATTTCTGGAAGGCAAACCTGTGGAAGCAGAAGAAGCGCTAGCCGCTGTGCTGGCCACACAAATAATAAACGAACTCAAAACCGTTCCCATTAAAACAGAGATTGTAAATTCTACTGTAAGTAACTGGAAGAAAAATCGAGCGAACTGATGGCAGAAATAAAACCGATTAGAGCCTGGAGATATAATGACTCATTGGCCCAAAATATTGATGACCTTACATCACCACTCTTTGATGTAGTCTCAGAAAAGCAACGGAAGTCGCTGTATCAAAATCCATTGAACTCCATACATTTATCTGTACCAGCAGGTCCTGATGCTGCAATAGGAGCTGCGCTCCGTTTACACCAATGGAAAAAGGAGGGCGTGATCGCTCAAGATAAATTGCCGGCCATCTATGTTTATTATCAATATTTTAAACTTTCAGGATCAACTAAAGAATATTGCCGTAAGGGTTTTATCAGTCATATTCGTACCTATGATTGGGATGAGAATGTTATTCTCCGTCATGAAAACACGATCCCAAAATCAGTGAATGACCGGATTGAATTATTGGAGAAAACTGAATTGCATGTTAGCCCAACCCATGGACTTTATACAGACGGAAACTTCACATTAGAGAAATACATGGACGAAGCAATTTTGCGGCCCGTCTGTGATTATGAAAATTATCAAGGCGTACGTGATGTGTTGGGTGTAATTCATGATGCCCATATTATTCAGAAGTTCATTGATTTCATTGAAGACAAGTCAATCATACTGGCGGATGGTCATCATCGCTACGAAGGATCGCTTTTTTACAGAAAAAGAAAAGCTGAACAGAATCCTGATCACAGCGGTAATGAAGGGTACAATTTCCACCTGATGTATCTCACCAATACAGAAGCCGATGATTTAAGAATTTTACCTACCCATCGTTTGATTCATGGGTTATCTGATTTCGATGAGAAACAAATTATTGAAAAATTGCATGAAGACTTTATCGTGAAGGAAATAGAACATGCAGACACCGTAAATGAAATCATCGTGGGGAAAAAGTGGGCTTTCGGAATTTTACTTAAAGACAGAACCCTTAAAGTAAGATTAAAACCTGAGGCTCTCGCAAAAATGAAATGGAATTTTCCCGATAAAATAAAGGAACTAGATCTCACCGTACTTCACTATTTTATCATTGAAAAAATCCTCGGGATATCTGGCTCTGATCAACGTATATCTGAAAATATTTCCTTCGACAGAAGTTTTTCCGAATGCCTTACCAAAGTGATTAAAGGCGAAGCGCAAATGGCAATCATCACGCAAGACATTTCGATCGAAGAGGTAAAGCAGGTTTGCCATAGTGGTTACACGATGCCTCAGAAATCTACCTACTTTTATCCTAAAGTGATTTGCGGATTCTTATTCAGTTCAATCAAAGAAAATGAATTTAAGTCGCCCCCTTATTCTCGCTTCTAGTTCTCCGCGCAGGCAATACCTGATGAAGGAAGCCGGTTTTACCTTTGTGGCTCAATCGCCTGATATTGATGAATCTTTTCCTTCAGATTTAGATATCACTGCGGTGCCAAAATATCTCGCAAAGAAAAAGGCAGCGGTTTTTGAAAAGCAAATTACGAATGAAATCGTGATCTCCTCGGATACCGTTGTGATCTTAAAAGATGAAATCCTCAACAAACCACTCAACCGAAAAGAAGCCATTGAAATGCTGAGCAAATTGAGCGGACAAACACATACCGTAATTACGGCCGTCTGTCTATTTGGCAAAGAAAAAATGCATTGTTTCGATGACCACACCGAGGTGACATTCAAAACGCTAACGCAAGATGAGATCGAGTTTTACGTAGATAATTATAAGCCCTACGACAAAGCCGGTGCTTATGGGGCTCAAGATTGGATTGGATTAGTCGCCATCGAAAAAATTAATGGCTCCTATTTCACCGTGATGGGCATGCCCATGCATCTTGTTTACAAACACCTGAAAAATTTCTAATACTTGAAAAAAATCCTGTCATTGATCAAAACCCATGTGCAGCAGGATTTTCAAATCAACTATTACCTTACCATCGCCTTCTTCTTAGTCGGTTCGTTGTTTGTCAATTATTCCATTGACCTCGAAAACTCATGGATTGACAGACAAACTAACCATTACACAAGGATACTTTTGTATTTCTTTCTATATGGATTTGGCTATTACACCGCTTGCATGATCGTATCCTATTTTAACAATGCAAAAGTTTCGTGGGGATCAAATAAATTCTGGCTCTTCTCCCTCTTTGGAATAAGTGTGCTTTCCATAGATAAAGGTTTTGTGATGCCACCCGCCATAATGAATTTACTAGATCAGCCTTATGAAGCGTATGCCTGGTTATTTAAGATTGCAACGAGTGGGACTTCATTTATAATAGTTCTTTTGCCAATGATTTTGTTCTATAAAACAGTTGATAAAGAAAAATCTGGATTCTATGGTTTAACCACACCGAGCAATATTAAACCCTATTTATACCTGCTGCTTATTGTGGCACCATTCATTTTTATAGCCGCATGGCAAACGAGTTTTACTAATTATTATCCGGTTTATAAAACCAATACAGTTTATGAATTATGGGGTTGGCCAAGCTATTTACCCATGTTGATATTTGAATTTATATATGGGGCTGATTTCTTAAATGTAGAACTCATATTCAGAGGTTTCTTTGTCATTGGCATCGCTCAAATTATGGGAAAACATTCGATCATGCCCATGGTTGTAATCTACTGCTTTCTGCATTTTGGTAAACCTGCCGGTGAAGCCATCAGCTCAATTTTTGGCGGATACATATTAGGTATTATCGCCCTATATACCCGTTCTCTAGTGGGAGGTATTATTATTCATGTGGGGATTGCCTGGATGATGGAAACTGTAGCCTACTTTGTCAAGCAGTTTTGAAGCGTCTCCGTGGTAATGGTTGTAGCACATTTAAAATGCTCCTGAGGACATTTTTTATAACCATGTAATCCACAAGGGCGACATGCTAAGCTTTCAATAGTATGAACTATGTTCGAATTATCAGAGAGTGGCCCAAATCCAAAAGATGGAACTGTCGAACAAAAAATGGCTGTGACCGGGGCGTTCATCGCTGAAGCAATGTGCATGGGTGCTGAGTCATTAACAAAATTCATTAACGCTCCTTTCATGAGTGCCGCAGATTCCAGAAAGCTAAATTGACCAGATAGGTTAACAAGATTCCTATTATTGGATTGTATTCTTATGTCTTCACAGATAGCGTGATCACCACGTGCCCCTAATAAATAGACTTTATCAATTTTATTCTGGATTGCATTCAGAAATTCAATCCACTGCTTTGCAGGAAATTGCTTGGTGAACCAGACGGAAGTCGGTGCTATACAGACATATCGACCAGTTTGAAATACAGTAACCTTTTCAAAATCCTGATGCGAAGGATACAATCTGGGAAGTTCCCGATTTTTATCTGTTATAAATTCAATCAGTTTTTGGTTACGATCCGTTTCATGAAGATTTGATTCAAGATCATGCTTTACACAATGAGTGAACAGGAACGACCAGGGATTTTTATCAAATCCTGCTTTTAATTTGGATCCGGAAAATGCTGTGATCAGCCCCGAACTGGCAAAACGATGCGCATTGACAACGCAATCATATTTTTTACTTCTCACATAAGCTGTTAGTTTAAGAAGATTTTTGATCTTCCCTTTCTTCTTATCCCAAATGATCACTTCCCGAACATTTGGGTTTCCTATAAGCAAAGTCTCATTTCCTTTGCGAAGTAAAAAATCAATGGACGCGTTTGGGTAGGATTTTCGAAGTTTCTCAATTAATGCTGTAGCAAGAATAACATCGCCAATAAAAGCAGTTTGAATGATTAAGAAAGATTGAAAGTTGATCCCCACAATCGCTCTTTAATACTTGGTCTTATAGAAAGTCAAAGCCGTGTTGACAATCTCTAATGCTACTTTTTTACCTAAAAAATCAGGCACCGTTACCGTCTTATTTTCGAGTTTCTTATAACTCTCAAAGAATTCTTTCAATTCGAGTTTAAAATGCACTGCGAGTTCACTGATATCATTAAGATGTTTGGTGTTGGCATCATTTTCGGAAACAGCCAGAATTTTATCATCATCCATTCCCTGGTCAATCATGCGCATCACACCAATTACCCGGCACGGAACAAGACATAATGGTTGAATTGGTTCGCGACATAAGATCATAATATCCAACGGATCTAAATCATCGCCCAGCGATTGAGGTATAAATCCATAATTAGCTGGATAAATAACGGAGGAATACAGAACTCTATCTAATTTAAGTAATCCTGTTTCCTTATCCACTTCGTACTTCGTTCGCATGCCCGCTGAAATCTCGATGATGCCATTAATAAACTCTGGAGGATTTGTGCCGGGGGATACTTCGTGCCATGGGTGCTTTATCATGATTCAAAGATAATACAAAAAAAGAAGCCCATCCTTTTATCGGATGGGCTTTCATTTTTTAGCTATCTACCACTTATTCTTTCTTATCGGTATCATCTTCTTTCTTCTTCTCTTCTTTCTTCACACTAACCTTGTCTCCATCTTTTAGACGCTTTGACACAACCAGGAATGGGCCAGTAATAACTTCCAGGCTATCTGATAAACCTGAAATGATTTCAATATTATCATAATCACTGATGCCGGTTTTTACTTCCATCATTTTTGCTACTCCACTTTCATTTACGAAAACAACAACCTTATCTTCCTTTTTCTCCGCTTTAGGCTTGTTGGAATCTGTTACGGTTCGCTTATCATCGTCATCATTATTTCCCTCTTCGGGCTTTTCGTTTTTCTCATCATCAGAACTACGAGTTGTTACCGCTGCCAATGGTACAGAAAGAACATTTTCTTTACGAGTAGTGATGATATCAACACTTGCTGTCATTCCTGGACGGAATGGATAACGATTTCCTTGCTTTATCAAGTCCTCGTAAGAGAATTGTAAAATCAAGATACGAACTTCAAATTCCGTGATGGCATCAGTGGATTGTTTATCACGTGCGGTGTTTGCAATGTTGGTAACAATACCCTTAAACTGTTTGCCTGTATTTCCATAGGCGTCAACGTCAATGATAACCGAGTCATTGTAATGAACCCGCACGATATCATTTTCATTCACATTCACACGCACTTCCATTTTGTTAAGATCAGCAATACGCATCATTTCAGTTCCGGCCATCTGAGCGGTACCCACTACGCGTTCACCTTTCTTAACATTTAACTTTGAAACTACGCCCTTCATAGGTGCATTGACAGTGGTCTTTCTCACGTTCTCGCGTGATTCCCTTACACTGGCTTCCGTACTATTCACCACAAACTTGGATGCTTCAAGCGATTGCTGTGCAGATTTTAAATCATTGGTAGCAATCTTAAAATTCTGTTGTGCCAATTGCCAATCTGATTCGGAAATTACTTTTTCATTCCATAATTTTTCCTGCCGTTTATAATCTTGCTCCGCACGCATATACGTAGCCTCCGCACGTGATAAAC
>JANOUH010000213.1:0-36691 GCA_031416795.1 Cytophagales bacterium
CAGCGAACGCACGCGTTCGCTGACTTTCATGATTTGAATGTGCGCCTGCCATGGATCCATTAAATGCAACCTCACTTTCCGCGCATCAATGATGAACCCACTTAGAACGACAATGGGGTATATTTTCACAAAACCATTAACTCTTCGCATGCTTAATGAAAAACGACTGGGTGATAAAAATATTGTCGTGTGGGATCATAGCCGTGTTCTGATTAATAATAGAGCCAATACAATTTTTGATGATTCTGTTGCTGCTAAATATACATGGGGTAGTGAGTTTCATTGGTATGAAACATGGGCAGGTGGAGAACCAATGTTCGCTAACGTTGGTCGTGTCAATGAATCTTATCCGAAAAAAATATATTATTTACCGAAGGCTGTGTAGAAAAGTTTGATGCAAAAAAGTATTAGCATTGACCCAACGTAGAGCGATATGGTCGATCGATGATTAATGATTTTAATAATGGCACGGTTGGCTGGACGGATTGGAATATTTTATTGGACGAAAACGGAGGTCCCAATCTTGTGGGTAATTTCCGTTTTGCTCCTGTGCACGCGGCTGTTAAGTCTGGTGAGTTGATCTATACACCTTCTTATTATTATATCGGTCACTTGTCAAAGTTCATTCGTCCTAATGCAAAGCGAGTGAGTACGGCCAGCAACAGAAGCCCTTTACTAAGTACTTCATTTCTTAATGAGAATGGCTCTATGGCTACTATTGTAATGAATCAAAGTGATCAGGAAATAACATATAAAGTAAATGTAGGTTCAACGGCAGTTGAAAGCAAAATTTTTGCCGCATGCCATTCAAACGCTTTTTATTAAATAGGAGAGAGTTTGAATTAACTAAGGATGGACTCTCAATATGTAGTTTGTTTTTTGATTAAACCCGGACTGATATTGTCTTCATATTTTGCACAATCCATTCTGCAAATAGAAGGTTGGGCACCCAGCATAACCATGCTATAATTTGATAGGCAAAGATAAAGTCCATACCCAACGCGAATTGAAAAGCAGGTAGCCAAATACGAAGTGTGACAGCTGCAAAAGTGAGCGCATAACTTCTGATCATCCATTGTTCATGACGATCAATTTCCTTTTTGCGAATAGACAGATAAGCGTTAATTGAGGTAAAGAGCCACGCAACCGCCAATGATCCAAATCCGAATGATGCGATAAGGCCACCAGTAGCAAAGAACGAGATGTAAAGTCCAGCTGTTCCGCTTAACAAAACAGCAATAAGGTAAATTTTACCAACCGTGCGATGGGTATTTAAATATTTGGTTCTCCACGTTTTACTAAACTGTGACCAACCGGTAAGCAAAGCGACACCACCACATAAGATATGTTGGTAGAATTCAACTTTCCAAAAGCTATTGTCAAGCACGTTGGTCGGCTTACTGCTTAAAAGCCCTTGTGTCATATCAAAAAATATGTAGGCAAGTGGATAACATCCGATGATCACTGCCAGGAAAACAAACGTGCTCCAACCGATTTTTTTCATGATTATAAATATGGCTGGCACAAAATAATGAATCTAACTGAAAAAATGATGAGGTAGAGCTTTCCTGCATTAAAGATGAGTCGATGTATCAGTAAGGAGGTTATAAGTTCTGGTATAACCTGAAAATCTTGAAATTGACCCAGGATTGATTGCTTTTGAATCAAATTTGATCATCACTTCCTGGTGGGGTAGCTACTTTTGACTTACCTATTATTTAGTTAAGTATATAGTTAACCTTAATCCCAAAAACAGTATGAGAAAAATACTCCTCTTTGCAACATTGTGTCTGGTGACACTGATGTCGCATGCCCAAATGGTCGCAGTTGTAAACTATATGAAAGTCCCCCCTTCAGGAGATGATGCTTATGCAGCGAATGAAAAAGAATGGAAGAAAATTCATCAGACCCGTGTCAATGAAGGAAAAATGATCGCATGGGAATTGTTTTATATCCACAATCAGGGAACCGGAAGTCCTTACAATTACGCAACAGTTGATGTGTATGAAAATCTGGAAGCGGCATTGAAGGGACTCACGCTAGATGATATCAAGAAGGCGTGGGGAGAAAAATATAATGACGTATTAAAGAAGACCAACACCGTGCGAAATCTTGTGTATTCCGAAACATTAGGTTGGACGATGGGCCTACAGTCAAAGGAAGCTGAAAAATATCTCATGATCAGCTCCATGAAATCAACGGATCAAGGCAAGTATTTAGACATGGAAAAAAAGGCCTACATGCCAATGCACCAGGCTGCTATGGATCAAGGGAAATTGAATGGCTGGAGTATCTGGACCCGCTGGTTTAATAATGATACGAATTGGGATGCAGTCGCGGTAAATAGCTATACATCAGCAGCACAAATTGGAACCATGGATTATAATGCGGCATTTGAAAAGGCAAAGACAGGAAAAAACACTAATGATCTTGTTGAAATGATAACTCTGATGAATGAAACAAACGACCTCAGAACTATTGTACAGACACAACTTTGGGAATTAGTAGATATCACTACCCCCAAAAAGTAATTTTTTCAAGTAATAATTTAGTCAGTTTTTCTGCCGGAAGGTTAACCTGAAATGGTTGATGTTCTGGCAGATTTATTTTACGGTACTGTCTTCGAAATTCTTCATGACTAAGATCATCTGATTTGTATGCCGTAATCATTGATAGCCAAGTTCAATAGAATCAATTTGATTCAAAATTAGGATCGTAGTAATCATCTGGTTTGAACTGTGACTTCTACAATAAATGGTAAACTATATGGATAATTTTGAAAGATTGTTCAACGAACAGAGAAAGGGTAGTGTTGATCAACATAGACCTGATTACGATTCAGCACTAAATTGTTTTGACTATGGTATCGTACTTTCTATACAAGCAAGCAAGAAGGAAAGATCCGGAGATTACGCTGGAGCAATCAATGATTACAAAGAATCATTGCGCGAAGATGTGAGAGATTGGTATATCACCTATAACCAAATTGCCATAAACTATTTGATGCTGGAACACTATGAAAAAGCACGAATAGCTTTTAATATAGCCATTGAGCTAAAGGGAAAATTGCAACTAAGCGGAGTCGATGAGATTGATATTCCATATGTAGCCTCTGGAGTAGTAACTAACGTGTCTGAAGAAAGAATGTATTCTAATCGTGCTAAAGTAAGATTGATTCTTGGCGATTATAAAGGTTGTCTTGCCGACTGCAATAAATCCATTGAAATAAATCCATACTTTTCAAATTCATACTTTATTACCGGCCTGTTGTACATGCATATAGATCAACCTGAAAATGCCTACCAAGCACTCGATCAAGCTGATTCACTAGGACATCCACAAGCATTGCTTGTTATTCAACAATTGATTAGTAAAATAGCAGTCGACCACATGAGTCCTATTTTGGTAAGGGAGGATTAGCATTTGTTTTCTTCCTTTATAATTCAAAAATCTTTTTCATCATGATCCATTTCTCTCCTGATTTAGCGTGTGGCAATGCTTGCTGATACTTCCACATCAGTTTTTCCCACTCTTGAACCTTAGAATTCGTCTTGTCCATTTTAGATTTCTTTTCAAATGAAAAATCATCATTCGTTTCCATAATCATGAACATGCGATTGCCTGTGCGATAAATTTCCATAACGTTAATTCCAGCATCTTTTATCGCTTTTAAATTTTCAGGCCAACTGGCTTGATGGTATTTTTCATACTCAGCAATCAAGCTTGGATCATCGACCAGATCAAGAGCAAGGCAATAACGCTTCATGTTATGCTTCTTTTACCTGATATCCTTTCCAACCAAAGTACCAGATGATGGGAAAGGCGATAAAGGGTATAAACAATGCGTTTTCAATTCCCGATAGAGATAATAAACCGGTGAGCGGTGGTAACACAGCACCGCCAACAATGGCCATGATCACCAGGCCTGATCCAAGTTTCACCTGATCTCCTAAATTTTTTATCGATAAAGCAAAGATGGTGGGGAACATGATCGACATGAAGAAGTAGGTGAGACTGATTGCGAACACGGCAGATAAGCCAGAGCCAATCCATCCATAAATAATCAGCGCAGCGCTGATTGCTGAATAGATTGCAAGCAATTTGTTGGCTGCCATTTTGGTCAGTAACCATGTTCCGAAAAATCGGCCAACCATAAATAAGATAAAGGCAAATGAAGCATGGAAACTCGCGATCTGCGTTGGTGTGGCAGTTTCGGAATATCGATAGATTGATTGCACGATTTCAAAATGACTGTCCTTTGCAAAGTGGAGCTTTAAATCAACAAAATAACCCCATATAGAAGCTTGTGCGCCCACATAGAAAAACTGCGCCAACACGCCCAATAAAAGATGACGATGCCTGGTAATGCCTTTGAAGGTAGCCTCTTTTTCAGCGGCAGAAGAAATCTCTGGCATTTTGGTTATAGCAAATAAAATAGCAACGAGCAATACAATTCCAGCGATAATAAGGTAGGGAGTTTGTACGGACTGTGCTTCAACAATACGAATAGCTTCAGCCTGATCCACTGGCATAGCTGCCAACATGTCATTGGTGTATTCGGTGCTGGAAAAAATAAAAAGACTGCCAACTACCGGACCCAATATGATGCTGAGTCCATTGAATGATTGAGAGAAGTTAATTCTGCTTTCCGCTGATTTAGGATCGCCCAATACTGTTACGTAAGGGTTTGCCGCTGTTTCTAAAAAGGCAAGTCCACAAGCGATTACAAATAATGCAAAGAGGAAGAAACTATAGAGTCGCATCTCAGCCGCAGGATAAAATAAGAATGCTCCACCAGCATATAATAGTAAGCCAATCAGGATTCCCTTTTTATAACCGATTCGGTTCATGAGGAATGCGGCAGGCAATGCCATCACAAAATATCCAATGTAGAAGGCAGAGTCAACAATACCCGCTTGTGCGCGATTAAGATCGAGGGCAGTTTGAAAATGTTTGATCAACGTTCCATTCATACTGTTAGCGATACCCCATAAGAAGAAGAGGCTTGTAACCAGAACGAAAGGGACAAGGTATGATTTGTTAGGATCGTATTTAAAGTCGGGTGTGCTTGAGGGGAGTGCCATATATGGAATTAGTTCATGTTAGCTAATGGAGCGATCGAGGTGAGTATATCCACCATCCACAAAAAGCCATTGGCCGGTGGTATGGCTCGAACGATCGGAGAGAAGAAAAAGAACAGTGTCTGCAATTTCTTCAGGTTTGGTAAGTCGGTTCTCTAAAGGTATTTTCTTTGATACTTGTCTTAGTTTTTCCTGTGGATCAGCAAAGCCTTTTAGCCAGGCTTCGTAAAGAGGTGTAGCAACTTCAGCAGGAATGACTGCGTTGACACGAATCCGATACGGAAGTAATTCAACGGCCCACTCACGGGTAAGTGAAAGAATAGCTCCTTTTGCAGCCACATATCCTGAGGTCCCGCCTTGCCCTGTGATGGAAGTCTTAGATCCAATATTGACTATGCTTCCATGGCTTACTTTTAGCGCAGGCAATGCATAATGAACCATGTAGTAGAAATGGCCTGCATTGCTGGTGAGCGATTTGATGAAGGCTTCAGGTGATCCTTTCTCCAAACCAATACCGTCATTGTTTCCTGCATTGTTTACGATGCCATCAATGTGACCAAACTCTTCAACGATCTCATCGATTACTTTTTTGCATGCTTCCGCGGAAGTAAGATCAGCAGTAAAGAAATGACTCCTTTGACTGCTGTCTGGTAATGTCTTGATGGACTCTGCACTTTTATCGATAATCACCGAAATAGCTCCTTCTTCTGCTAGTGCTTTGGCAATTGACTTGCCTATTCCGCGTGCGCCACCGGTAACGATGATTACTTTGTTCTTGAGATGAAGATCCATTTTTAAAGATTGTAAAATCTTATTGCATTCTCGCCCATTATCTGATGTTTTTCTGAATTGGAAAATAACTGAAGATATTCTTCAACAATATTCAACTGTCTTTCATAGGGGGCAGCAACCAAACACACAGGCCAGTCTGAACCATACATTACACGAGTAGTTCCGAAGTGGTTCATAACAAAATCGAGGTAAGGTTTGAAATCATCATTCTTCCAGTGGTCCCAAACTGCCTCTGTCACCAGGCCTGAAATCTTGCACCATACATTGTGGAAAGAAGCCAGTTCCTTCATTTGTGCAGACCAATTGGTGAATTCCCTTTCCCGGATCACTGGCTTGGCGAGATGATCGACTACAAATTTTTGATCAGGATGTTGAGACACTAACCAGATGGCATCTTGTAGTTGATGTGGATAGATTAAAATATCATAGGTGTAGTTGAAATTCTTTAAGGCGCGAATACCCTTTGAAAAATCTTCTCTTCGTAAAAATCCAAGTGGTTCGCCTTGAGCAATATGTCTGAATCCCTTTAACTTTTTGAAACCGGAGAAGTATTGGAGACGCTCATCGAGCTGTTCAGATCTCAAATCAACCCAGCCAACAACACCTTTTACAAAATCATTCTTTGAAGCGAGATCGATCAGAAATTGAGTTTCATTTTCTGATTGATCTGCCTGAACGGCCACACAGCCATCCATTTTATTTTCTTTTAGAATAGAAGCAAGGTCGGATGGAAGAAAGTCAACTTGAATCACCCTCATGTTATCCGTGATCCAACTATCCCTTAAAGGATCCAACTTCCAAAAGTGCTGATGCGAATCTATTCTGAATGCTGGCTCTATATTACTGGCATCCGGCAACCGGTAACTGGAAACAGACATACCTAAACTGCTACTTGTCTCTGTTCACCCAATCCTTCAATACCTAATTCAATCACATCACCTCGCTTTAAATAGATGGGAGGATTAAATCCTAATCCTACACCGGCAGGAGTTCCTGTTGAAATGATATCGCCTGGCAACAACGTCATAAACTGACTGATATAACTCACTAAGAACGGAACTTCAAAGATCATGTCGTCCGTATTGTTATCCTGCATCATCTTTCCATTCACCTTCAACCACATGTGAAGATTATTAAAATCTTTCACCTCATCTTTGGTGACGAGGAAGGGGCCCATAGGAGCAAACGTGTCGCAGCTTTTACCTTTCACCCATTGCCCATTTCTTTCCAACTGAAATTCGCGCTCGCTATAATCGTTATGTAAGCAGAAGCCGGCTACGTAATCGAGCGAATCTTTCTCTTCCACATAGGTTGCCTTTTTTCCAATCACGACAGCCAGTTCAACTTCCCAATCCGTTTTGATACTGTTTCTTGGGATGACGAGGCCATCGTTGGGACCGCACAACGCGCTAGTTGATTTAAAGAAGATAATTGGCTCAGGTGGCAAAGGCATCTTTGATTCGAGCGCATGCTTGGTGTAATTCAAACCCACGCAAATAATTTTGGAAGGTCTTTGTAAGCATGATCCTATTCGTGTACCTTCTTTCACCAATGGGAGTGAAGCTTGGTTTTTGGTTAACCACGAGGCTAATCGTGTTAATCCATCGGATCCTAAAAATGCTTCGCCATAATCTTCACCAAAAGAAGATGCGTCAAACATGTTACCATTTAAAAGTACTCCGGGTTTTTCTTTACCCTCTTCTCCAAATCGAAATAATTTCATCTGTCTTTATGTGTTTAATTTTAGAAAGCCTCCGTCAATAGGGTAATCTGTACCGGTGATGAATGAAGCTTCATCCGAACATAAGTAAAGTGCGAGATGTGCAATCTCTGTGGGTTCTGCCATACGACCAATCGGTTGTGTCTTTGATAATTTTTCAAACATCTCTTCTTCCTTGCCGGGATAGTTAGCTTTCAGAAAACCATCTACAAAAGGTGTATGCACTCGCCCTGGTGAAATGCTATTGCAACGAATGCCTTCTTTAACATAGTCTTTAGCAACGGACACGGTCATCGAAAACACCGCTCCCTTGGTCATTGAATAAGCAAAACGATCAGCAACACCCACGGAGGATGCCACCGATGCAAGATTAAGAATCACACCCCCTTTCTGATTTTTCATGTGCGTGATGGCGGCTTTCATTGCATTATAAACTCCCTTAACGTTTACATTGAATAGCCTGTCAAAGTCAGCTTCACTGGTGTTCTCTAGTTTTCCAATATGGGCAATACCTGCACAGTTTACAAGTATGTCGATTCGTCCAAATTCCTTGGAAATGGAATCAATAGCATCCTTCACTTCTTGTTGATTAGCCACATTACAAGGATATCCTTTCGCCTGAAGATTCTGATCACGCATACTGACTACGGTTTCATCCACTGAAGTCTCATTTAATTCAAGAATACAAACTTTGCTTCCTTGTTGTGCAAATACATGGGCAATCGCTTTTCCAATGCCGCTTCCACCTCCCGTGATGATGCTTACTTTATCTTTTATTGAAAATAACATAGTTCCTTTTTAGCATTGAATAGTGAAAGAATAGCCAGGATCATTTGTTGGTTTGTTCGATGAGAAAGTTAACCATCCTTTTGGTGTCGTAATTTCTGGTGCCCACTTCCTTCATAAGAATTTTTCCATCCTTACTAATGACAAATGTGGTCGGTATGGAAGGCACTTGCATTTCTTCAGGAAGATATCCATGAGGCATAAAAACAGGGAATGTAAACTGGTTCTTTTCAAGGTAAGTGGTCACCTTGGGCAGGGCCGCTTCTATATCAACCGAAAGCATCACAAACTCAATAGGCTCACCTTTCAATTTCTCTGACAAGTTTTGGATGCCCGGCATTTCTGCTTTACATGGACCGCACCAGGTGGCCCAAAGATTAATAAAAACTACTTTACCCTTATATTGATCGAAGGATACTCGGTTTCCTTCCAGGTCTTTCATAGAAAAATTATAATCGAAATCGGCAGGTGATTTTTCTGCGGTAGCATCGGCATTCAGAACCCCCGTTTTCATCACTAGCATTTGTGCCCCAGCCGATGCGCTCCCCCAAAGGCCGGTGATCTGGAGGAATCCAACGAGTATGAGTGTGAGAAAGATTGGCTTAATAAATTGAAAGAGTTTTTTCATGGTAGCACCAATTGGCCTGGTTATTGGCACAGGTTATTCAAATGTCTTTAATTTTAATAACTTCGAACAATTTTTTGAAGTAAAATGATCAAAAAGAGAGCGTTTCTTTTGTCTATCGTGGTGTTTTTTACCGTAGTGGCTTACGGTCAGAAAGTGAAGTACAAAGATCTTCTGGTTTTGCTCAATGCAAAGCAATATGATCAGGCTAAACCTTTCCTCAAAAAATATTTGGCGGAGAATGATGATAATGCCAGTGCCTATCTATTTATGGGCATAATCTATCAGGAGGAAGTACTCAAGAATGATGTGCTTAAACAAACAGATATGATGATCAGTAATGCTGACTCCGCCATATTTTTCTACAACAAATGTCTTCCGTTATTAACAGAGAAAGAAGTTAAAAAGAATGATGAGAACTACCTGATGTACACGCGCAGGGATTTGCGCACCGGTGAGTTTGGTATTAAGCTTTCAGACATTCAGCTGGATATTGAAACCCGCACCAAGTCTCTTTATGAAAGGAGGGATCGGGTTACTGCACTCAGGAAATTGTTCAAGAATTCAGAGGCACTATACAGCCGTTCAAATACATTATATAAGAATCTTCAAAGCAAGTTCAGTATCCAGCAGGAGTTATATCTTCAATCTGATGATAGTTTAATTTTAAGGCTTGATCAATTGGCTATTACGTTTGACTCCAGTCAGGTGGCATTCAGAAGCTATAAAACAACGCTTCAAACGTTAGGTAAAACGGGATACAATCAGGTGGTAAACCTTCAGGAGATCAAAGATTTTAAAAATGAAGGATCGTCATTAACGGATTTCATGACTGACGATTTAAAGCTGTGGGATTATACAGGTTGGGCAAAAAAAGCAGTAAAGGTTATTCGTGATGAAATTTATCCACTCTGTAAACAGTTACTCACCTTTGATTCGGATATCAATAAGTTGCGCGAAAAAATTCAAAAGGATTCAGTTATTGTTAATACGGAGGAACTACGAAATAATACTTTGTTTACTAATTTAAAGAAATTGGATGCCAATCCCATGCCATCATCCTTGTTTCAAATGAAGATAGCTGAGTTGGCTTATGCTTCTGATTTAGTGGCGGAAGCATCGCTAAAAGGACTTGCGGATATTTCAAAAAAGATTATTCTGATCAAACATCAGCAGGTTCTGTTAACAAATCTGGATAGCCTATCACATGCTCTTGTGAATCGTGATTGGCAGAAAGACGCAATCAATTACAAAAACTTTATAGCAAGTGCTTATGGAACTTCTTCGGTCTTGAAGAACCTTGGTAAATCCACACAGGATTTTGCAAAACGAGAATTGATCACCAAGAAAAAAGAGTTGGAAGATAATATGAGCTTGCTGAAGTGGGTAATATCGGAGTCAGACTCCATTCCATTATTCAAAGATGTGGCAGATGAATCCAAATACAAACCATTGGTGATCACTGAAAATCATACTGCAGGGGTAACCATTTTAGACTCCGAGTTAGTAGGATATTTTTACACCGTTACCCCATCGCGAACAGCTGACTTAAAAATCAACTTTCCTGTGGATTCGATTTCTATAAAGCAAAGAAACTTGCCATTAATAAAAGGACTTTCACTCGATGTTGCTAATCAGACTTATTTTGTTCTGTTTTATTCGGAAAGTAAAGTGGATGGAAAGATACCCGTAACGCTCGCAAAGATGACAAAGCTGGCAGGACTAGAATGGTCTTTTGTTTTCTCAACAGAATTCACTCCTGTTGAATTGAAATTCACATCCAATACAGGTGAATTGTCTATTAAAACCACTAGTTCTGGTGGAGATAATAAAATGGTGGTGATTGATAAGACCGGGAAAAGACTTCAGTAAGAATGGTTTAGTATCTTAGTGGGTTGTTTCTTTATATGGTTTTATTTCAGCGACCACAACTTTATTATTTTTTCTGTTGATGTCGGCCAGGCGCAAGCTTGGATCAATTTCAAGACTTTCAATCTCCGTTAATTTTCTATTGATACTGAGGGCATATCCAGGATTTACCCAAGGCCATGCTACCAGTTCTATTCGCTTTACCAATTTATCATCACTCGCTTTTTTGCCCATCATTTCATTGGTGGGTATGTAATAAAGTTCTTTTGTTCCATCAGTATAGGTAACAATAAGATCAATCGGCATTGGAAATTCACTCATGCGCACCAGGTCGACAATTGTAGTGCCTTCCTTCTCTACGATATTACCGATTCCGTAATCAATACGTTTCGTGGTTTGAATCCAATACCGATAATACCAATGAAGCTGAAGACCTGATTCCTTCTCCATCACTCTGAGGAAATCATTGGGTTCAGGATGTTTCATTTTCCAGGAATTGTAATACCGTTTCATCCCTCTATAAAATACTTCTTCACCGATGATGTATTTTAACTGTTGAAGAAATACTGCGCCTATGCTGTAGGCTGCTGTACTGTAGGCACGATTGGTATTAAAATGATCGGAATGTTGACCGGCAGGTTCCTGTAAACCACTATTTACCAGGTTGAAATAACTGTTATAACTTCCAGTATGGTTCATCGGCTCATTGAATATCGTGCTGATTGCTTCATCACTTGCAAAATCAGCGAAGCCTTCATCCATCCAGGCATGCAACGACTCATTAGAGGCCAACGTCATCTGGTACCAACTGTGGGCCACTTCATGGGCCATTACTCCATTCAATCCTGCCTGGCTGCCTTCACCTAAAATCAACGTGCACATAGGATACTCCATTCCGCCATCACCACCTTGTAAGATGGAATAGGTATCGAATGGATATTTTCCAAAATTTTTATTCAGGTGTTGAAAGACTTTGACAGCCGCGTCCTCCATATTTTTCCATGTGAGAGAAGTCTTTTCATTTTTTTGATAGAAGAAGTGAAGTTCAGGTCCATTGGGTACCTGTTGAATATCATGCGTATAATCAGGATCGGCAACCCAGGCAAAATCAATTACATCTTTGGCGGTGAAGTGCCAGGTAAGATTTCCAGATGGCCTTTTCACGGTCGTTCCAGACTTTTCATATCCATGACCAATCTCATTGGGATTTTGAAGTTTTCCAGTTCCGCCCAATACAAACTTTGGATCGATGTTAATCTTCACATCAAAGTCGCCCCACACACCGTGAAATTCTCTGGCCACATAAGAATAGGCATGCCATCCCTGAAAATCATATTCAGCCATTTTAGGATACCATTGCGTCATGGAATAGGAGATACCCTCCTTATTATTTCGACCTGATCTGCGAATCTGAACAGGTACTTGTGCTTCGAAGCTCATTTCAAAAGTTGCCTTTGTACGCGGCAACATAGGCTTCGGCAGGGTTACCTCCAAAATGGTTCCGTTCACTAAATACAATGTAGCCTTACCATCCTGCTTTAAGGATAAAATGTGTTGATAGCCAATCTCATCTTCCTTGAGTTTGGAGATTCGGTCTTTCACACGTGCATCGGGGTCGGGAAGATTCCTTGATCGTACGTCCATCATGCTTCCTGGTTGGAATGCATTAAAATAGAGATGGTAATAAACTTTGGTTAGCGTATCAGGTGAGTTGTTATAGTAAACAAGCTTTTGCGTGCCATCAATCTTGTGAATTTCACTATTCAGTTTTACATCCATGGTATACTCCACTCTTTGCTGCCAGCGGTAATCCTGAGCATTTGAAAAATTAAATAGCAATAGGAGCGTGGTCGTAATGAAGAATTGTTTCATGGAAAGTTTCAAAAGTTGGGAAAACTATTAAAACCTAAAGGAGAAACAAACTGGTTTTATGTGATTGGATTAAAATTGAATCCTGCGCGAAACACTTGCTGACACATAACCACTATTTTCCAGGGTGATGGTTTCGCCTGGGAGCGCTTTGGGTATATTGTATGTATAACTAAGGATGAAAAACCAGTTTTTAATGGTAATTGAAACGGGGGCCACAAAGGAATAATTCAATATACCAAATTCAGTTTGTGTTTGTTCGTAATATAATGGAAGGCCTTTGCGCTGTCGGATTAGTGCACCTATAAGCGTGTTAGCGTAAGGTATGTACTCAGTGATTTGCTCACTGCCTGTTAACACCGATACCGTTGGGTAAAAGTTTATTCTGGTGATCTTACCCAGATTTCTTTTCTGAATATTAACCATGACCGATGGATTGATGCGATGTGCTTGTTTGTCGCCAAAATAAAATTGATAATCCAGTCGGAAAGTGAATGGTTTCACATCAAAGAAATTGGAAACGCCCACATTGTTTTTATAAGCGATGTAGATGTCATCACTGACATCAGAATACATATACCGACTGTATTCAGCCATAAATGACCACCATTTTGTTGGACTGTTCATATAGCCTGCAGAGCCAACCGTCAAATAAAAATTAGGATTGTACTGTTGGCTCCAATACGAAGTGAGATCTGCATATAATCCGGACTTATGATAATAGGATGCACCGGGGGCAACGCCAAATTGATTGAAGCCCAGGGTACGGCTTGCTGCAACAACATTACTATTGTAACCAAGACGTATAATCAGTTGTGATTTGAAGGAAGGGTCAGGCAGGTTGATGATGCTATCAATCAGAGAGAAGAGTTGTAAGGTATCGCCTTCTGCCAGCATAGCATCCAGTTCTGCGATATAAGGGTCATTTTTTAATAAAAGCGAATCAGCTTGCTGACCGCGGGCTGCGATAACACAAGCTGATGTTAATAGTAAACCGGCAATAAGGCCTCTTATAAACACATGAACACGAATTATACGTTATTTTAATTCTTCTTCTGAAGCTGCTGATTGCGCTCACGAATATTTTCATTTCGCTGCTGCATCATTCTGCGCTGTTGAACTTGTTGTAGGATCATGCGTTGAAAATCTCCCTCAGCCTTCCGTAAGTTTAACATTTGTTGGGCCGAAATAATTTTCATTAGCCTGCCTGAATAGTCCTTTTCAAGATCCAATTCCTTTTGCTTGAGTTCCAGGCCAAGTCTCACTTGTTGTTCCTGATCTTCTGGCGTTGGGGTTTGCGCATTCAGTTCTCTGCGTGACTTGGCAAACTCCATACGCAGCTGCTTACGTTCATCAGAAAACCCACGATACACGGGCCAGAATTTCTCAGCTTGCTCGGGTGTTAAGCCAAGCTTATCGGAGATGTAGGCAATGCGAAGGTTTTTAATTTTCTCCTGCACTTTGGGGTCTTGTGGCGCAGGGTCCACTTCGGGCTGATCTTGTCCAAAGACAATGGATAAGCTGAGGATGTAAATACCGATGAATAATATCTTTTTCATTTCACTTAAAAATTATCAGGTTCAACACTCAAATCTTCTACTTGTATTATATCGAGGGGTTCCATGGAGGAAATTACTTTTTCTTCCAGCTCATTCAGATCTTCTTCACTCCAGTTTAGTTCATCCGTAATTAAGTCTGGCGACAAATCACTTTCTTCCAGGTAAACCATTAACTGCTCCGTTTGAATTTCATTAAGCTGATCTTCTAATGAAACACCTTGGCGAGTAGTAAACCAAACGGTGACCGCTAAAACGAGCGCCACTACGGGTAACGAAAATTTCAAAGCAGGAGCAAACCAAACTCTGGGTTCTGGCTTGGCCACTCTGGTCTGAATTACTCCAGGTAATTTTTCAAAGTACCCATCGGGTACCCTAAAAATGTTTTCTTTCGATATGTCTTCCAGCTTTTTCATGTTCATTTCTAAGACATTAAATACCCTTCAAAGTTTAATCACGCAGTTAAATAAACTTCAATTTTCTTCACAGCGTGGTGATAACTCGCTTTGAGGGCACCTACACTGGTATTGGTTATCTCTGATATATTCTCGTACGATAAATCGTCAAAATACCTCATGTTAAAAACAAGCCTTTGTTTGTCAGGAAGCTGCAATAGAGCTTTTTGAAGCTTCTTTTGGATTTCATCACCCGATATATCGTTCGAGGAGTCGATTTTGGACGACAATTGAGCGCTGATGTCTTCGATCGGCAGAAAGAAACGCCTTCTTTTCTTGTTGAGAAAGTTCAGGCACTCATTAGTGGCAATCCGGTAAATCCAGGTAAAGAGTTGAGAGTCTTCCCGGAATGTCTCAATGGACTTGTGGATTTTAATAAAGACCTCTTGGGTAATGTCATCCGAATCATCGTGATCGATCACCATTTTACGTACATGCCAATAAACCCGCTGCTGGTAGGCGCGTACGAGCATATTAAAGCCGTAGCTGCGGGTTTCAGGATTTTTGATCTTAAGAAGAAGGTCTTTGTCTTCCAACGCTATTGAATTCTGGCCTTAGACTAGAACGAAGGCCAAAGGTTTAACTTGATTTAATCTTTTCCAGTTCATCCACTAACTTTTCAAATTGCTCTTTGGAGTGGGCTGGGAAGTTGGCAAACCGAAGTTGAGTCGCTTTGTTTTCTCCATATCCATCACCGGCCTGCAATCCTTGATCAGCAAGGTGCTGGGCTATTGACTTAGTGTGTTCTCCGCATTGGGCCACGATAACTGTATTTGATCGATGCGATGGTTCTGCAACAAAGGGCGATGCAAGGCCATGTGTAGAAAGCGCCTGATATAAAATGGCAGCTTTATATTCTGTTTCCTTTCGCAGGATTTGAATTCCTCTTCGCAGAAAGTCTTCAATCACTTTTCCGAGCAGATAAATTCCTACTACGTTAGGTGTTTCAGGTGTTTGATTTTTTCTGCCGTGTTGTAAGAGCGTAGGTAGATTGTGATATGTGCCTATCGATAAACCTTTTGATAGAAGATCTTCTGATTTAGCGATACATCGATCATTGACAATCCACACCCCTAAACCTGCAGGAAGACCAAATCCTTTTTGAACCGAAAAGAATAACGTGTCAATTTTTGAAAAGTCAAATTGAGGGTAGGGAAGCGATGAAACTGAATCTACTGCAATGAGAGCATCAGGATATTGTTCTCTGAATTGATTTATAAAATTCATAGGCAATGAAACACCAGTGCTTGTTTCATTGTGCGTAAGGGCGATCAGTTCAACGCCTTCTTCCTGGGGAATGTCCATTGAAAATCCTTGGCCAGCAGGGGCTTCAATTTTATTGGGCGACTTGCCAAGCTGCGCGGCTATTTCATGATATCTTTTTGAGAAGGCACCATTCACAAAGTGCATGGATTTGGTTGCAACCAGATTTTGTATGGATCGCTCCCAGATTTCCGTGGCGGATGAGGTAAAGAAAACATGAAAATGAGAAGGTATGCCAAGAAGCTCTTTTACTCCGTCCGTGGTGCTTTTAGAAATAATTTCAAACTCTTTGGTTCGGTGCGACAGCGAAGGAATTCCTTCCCGGAATGCTGCGCGAACATGATCTTCAACCGTAAAGTAAAGTTGTGATGGCCCTGGGGTGAAATTGACAATTCCTTTCATACACAGCAAAGCTATTTCTTAACAATCAGTCAGCAAAGTCCTGCGGTGATTCTTACAAAGAAAATAGTTTTTAATCAAGGCGATAATGAAGACAACAATTGTATAAGTTTGAATCATAATTCCCACTTGAATTTGGGACACGTTTGCTGAACCTAACAATTATACAATACCGAGTTAAGTTTCAGGTCAAAATCAGGCCTCATCTCCGACTTGTCGGAGCCCTCGCCCACAAAGCAGGTTAACGGTGGAAGATTGCGGCCATGGAACAGCTCAAAACTTGTCTTTCATGGGGTTCAGAAACCACCACCAAATTCAGTGGGTTTTATTTTTTTAATCGCTATTGGCCGACTAAAATTTCAGAAAGTAGTCGAGGATTGAGATTTGTAACGCGTGGGTTTGTCATATCCGCCTGCGGGATGCGCAGCAATAAAAGTATCTCCCGCTCAACCTCGCATGCCGTGCAAAATGCTTTCATTCAGGAATGGGCGCTTTGCGCCCATTCCTGAATGAAAGCTTAATAAGCATAATAATCCGCGAACGTTTCGTTCGCGGATTATTATGCTCTTCAATGCGCGTTTGCCATGTATCCATGAAATGCTACCTTATTTTTCGCGCATAAATGATGAAACATCATAGAACGAAAAGGGCTCATTCTTCACAAAAAAAATACCCTCGAAAGCTTAGTGAAAACTTGACTAATTTTCCTGCAGCAATTTTTGTCGGACAACAACGATTTTAATACAATACTCTGAACTTAATCGTGTGTTCTATCGCACGTAGTTCCTTAATTAAATCTTTATTATACTCTTTGTTGATATCGGTGATCACATAACCGATCTGCTCATTGGTTTTTAAATACTGCCCCACAATGTTAATTCCATTATCAGCCAGGGTCTGATTGATCTTGGCTAGTATGCCCGGAACATTATTATGAATATGAATCAAGCGGTGAGCATTCTCTAGCGTAGGGAGAGTGATGTTCGGAAAGTTTACACTATTGCTGGTGCTTCCGGTGTTGATATACTCCAGGAATTTTCCAGAAACGAAACTTGCGATATTTTCCTGTGCCTCCAGCGTGCTGCCTCCTATATGAGGAGTTAACAATGTGTTCGGAAGACCACGCAATTCAGATACGAATTCCTCGTGGTTACTTTTAGGTTCCTGAGGAAAAACATCGATAGCACAACCAACCACCTTTCCTGAGAGTATGTTTTCTTTGAGCGCGGTAATATCGACTACGTGGCCACGACTTAAGTTTAAAAAGATCACGCCCTTTTTCATCGAGTCAAATTCGTGCTTGCCGATCAGGTTTGTATTTTCTTTTCTACCATCCACATGGAGCGATACAATGTCGGATATCTCCAACAACTCTTTCATCGATTTGCACTTGATGGCGTTACCAAGTCCTAATTTTTCTTCACGATCATAGTAATACACTTTCATGCCCAACGCTTCAGCCAAAACTGAAAGTTGAGATCCGATATTTCCATAACCAATCATCCCCAACTTCTTGCCTCTGATTTCAAAACTTCCTGTGGCCGATTTGTCCCACTTGCCTTGATGCATCATGGCAGACTTTTCGGCAGTTTTGCGAATGAGAATAATGATTTCTCCGATTACCAACTCTACTACTGATCGTGTATTGCTGTATGGTGCATTGAACACAGCTATTCCTCTTTTTGTAGCTTCTTTCAAATCAATTTGATTCGTGCCTATACAAAAAGCGCCAATAGTCATGAGTCGATTGGCACTTTCAAGGACGCGTGCAGTCACCATTGTCTTGGAGCGAATGCCCAGGACGGAGATATTTTTTATTTTCTCACATAATTCATCTTCATCTAACCCTGCGGGATAGACTTCTACGTTAAAGCCTTCTGCCTTAAATGCTTCAACGGCAGAAGGATGAACATTTTCAAGCAACAGAACATTGATTCTGTTTTTAGGGTAGGAGATAGCCGTGTTGAGTTTATTGAGGTATAAGAATTCATCCAGGCTTGGAGCAATGTGATCGGCTTTATCCAGTACTTTCTCTCTTTCAACATTCTCAGTGAAAGCGAAAAATTTATTGGCAAGTCCAGCATGTTTGATCTCGTAATCGGTGTAACCATCGCCAATCACATACACATCGCCAGGCAAATTAAGTCGTTTCAGCTGTTCTACTTTTCCATTATTAGCAGAAAGTGGATTATTAGTATCGAAGCCGGTGACATTACCCTGCTCATCAAAATGGAAACGGTTGGCTAGAATGTTTTCCGGCTTCACGCCATATTCGGTAACGATGGGATCAATGAAGGCATGAAAACCATTCGAGATGATATAGATGTTATCTGCGTATAGCTGAAAGAATTCTCTGTTGCGCTTGAATGATTCTGACACTAGCTTCTTAAGTACGGTCACCAATTCCTCCAGATGTCTGCGGTTTGCTGACAGCAGCTTAATTCTTTTTTCCAGTGATTCGCGGAAGGAGATGGAGCCATCCATACCCTGATTGGTGATATCGAAAATCTGTTGCTTTCTGATTTCCAGGTCAGGATGATCTTTCAAGGATATTTCGGCCAGAGCGTCAAATGCTTCAACTTTGGTAAATGTGCTGTCGAAATCGATTACGAAGTACTTATTGATCTTCATGGAGTGCGAGGTAAGTTCAAAGGTAAAACTAAAAGTTTACAGTGCACAGGGTAGAAACAGGTGTGAGGTTAAAAAAAATCGAACAGATGTTAGGAGTGAAGTTGCTTAAAAACTAAAGAATCAATTTCATCACACGAGCTGATGCAGGACATACTTCTGAAAACTCTGTTGATGACTTGATCTCTTCAGGAACATCTTCACGTTGGATCTCTGCGAAGCCGAATTTCAAAAAGAAAAAGTAAGCTGTAGTCGTTAGTAAGTAAATCTCCTTTTTATTTTTTACTTTCACTTGCTGCAACAGATCCTCCACAATTTGCCTTCCTAACGATTGACTGCGCATCGTCTGACTTACAGCAAGTGACCTCAATAAAGTTTTGTTACCATAAAACTCAAGACCTCCTGATCCAACTAACGCTTCATTCGAATCATAGTAGGTGAGGTAGAGACCATTGGATAAGCTAAGATCATCGGCAGGAAGTTGATTAACGCGCAGGAAGTTGCGCAATGAATCAAATTCTCTCGTTGATTTAACAATTTGCTGGGTAATGAATTCTTTCATGTTGCAAAGGTTGAAATCTTTCCTGAAAATGGAACAGGGAATGATGTTAAAGTTTTCAGTATTGGCCGACAAAAATATGATAAAAGACAGAGCGTGAATCTTTTTGCCTAAGTATATAATGTGGACAAAAAGGCGTTGTGCCAATGGCGCGGCAATAACAGCATCACCTGATCAAACTCGTAGGCCGCGCTAAATGTCTTCAGTCTGGAAAAGGTCGCCAGCGACCTTTTCCAGACTGAAGGTAATAGGCATGAGAGGCAGCGAACGCGTGGGTTCGCTGCCTCTCATGCCTTTAATGCGCGCCTGCAATGTATCCATGAAATGCAACCTTCTTTTCGTGCATAAATGATGAGCCCTCATAGAACGATAAGAAGATTACTTTTTGCAGGACCGTTAGACCTTTAAATGCTTGAAAAAAACCTGATTATTTTTTCTTCAGCTATTTTTTGTCAGGCAACGATTATTAACAACACAATGAATCGGCACCACAGCATGCGGCTTTGGCTTGTGCTTTCTCAGTTTTTGTAAGCAAAGGTTTTTCAGCATACACGGTGATACTGAAAATTCCTAACTCATTAATTTTTACACGATTCATTTCTTCCTCGCTTAGGTAAGCAGAAAGAATCTCATCCGGTAAATGAATCTTTTTGTTTTTCTGAATTTCAATATTATCAAAGCCTGAGTCTTTAATGATTTGTAAGTAGTCATCTTTCTGAATAGCACCCGAAATACAGCCGGCATACATCTCTGCATTTTTACGAAGTCCTTCAGGCAGAGCACCCACTAATACAATATCTGAAATGCTAAAGTGACCACCATGCTTCAGCACGCGAAATGTTTCAGCGAATGCTTTATGTTTATCAGGAACAAGATTCATTACGCAATTACTTACCACAACATCGGCAACATTGGCTGTAACAGGAAGTTTCTCAATATCGCCATAGCGAAACTCTACATTGTGATAACCAAGTTTTTCTGCATTCATGCGGGCCTTGTCAATCATTCTTTCCGTGAAGTCTACGCCAATTACTTTTCCGCTTGCACCGGTCACGGACCTAGCCACGAAGGCATCATTGCCAGCTCCTGACCCAAGGTCAATCACCACATCACCTTCTTTTATTTTGGCAAACTCGGTAGGTAAACCGCAGCCTAATCCTAAATCTGCGTCAGCTGAATAGCCCGCTAATTTAGAATAATCTTCGGCCATGATGGCTTCATCAATGGTGGCGCAACCACAACCGCTTCCGCAGCAGCTGGTTTTATTTTGGTCGATACTCTGATCCGCGATTTCGCTGTATTTTTCTTTTACTATTTGTTTTAGTTCTTCTGAAGTAGTCATAGTGTTTATTCGTTAAAGGTTATCGTAATATTGCGATTATAGAAATCAAATTTTTTTAACAACAGTTTTCGTGTACTTCCTGAAACAGATCAGTCAAGAGTTTCCTGGCACGTGTCAATACTTTCATATCCACACAGTAGCAAACGGTAGGGCCATCGATATCTCCTTTTATCAGACCGACTTTCTTGAGTTCTTTAAGATGTTGAGAGACTGTAGATTGGGAGAGAGGCAACTCTTCCACAATGTCACCACAAACACAGGTCTTGCGTTCCGCCAGATATTGGAGTATAGCTACCCGCGCGGGGTGACCCAATGCCTTTGCCAGGGAGGCAATCTCATTTTGAGTCTTGGTGTATTCTTCGGTCTTTGAAAGTCCCATGTGTATATAATCGTAATATTACGATAAAGGTTTTCGATTGCTTGATATTTTTACCATTATTTTCCAAAAGGGATTCTCTTCAATGCAATTTGTCCGTTGCTCATCACGAATAAAGCATCTTGCAGATAGCGGATTTCTTCTAATGGATTACCCGGAAGTAGCAGAAGGTCAGCATCGTAGCCTTTATCAATTCGCCCGGTGGTTTTATCTATACCAAGGAGCTCTGCTGCCAATATCGTGGCCGACTGAATAGCCTCAAAGTTGGTCATGCCCATGCGCACGTAGTGTTGACATTCTAATGATATTCTGCTCGTTGTGGCAGCGGTGTAGTTGTTATCGGCACCGGTTACGATCTTGATTCCTAGTTCATGAGCTTTCCTAAATACTTTTTCTGCTTGTGGCATCATGAACTTACCGCGTAGTTCCAGAACAGGACCTGTATAATCGCCACCGGGTTGGGTAAGATCTTCTAAGGTGATGTAAGTGGGAACCAGATAGGTTCCTTTCTCTTTCATCAACGTCAATGTTTCATCCGTCAGAAATGTGCCATGTTCAATACTTTTTGCACCGGCCAGTACGGCTGCTCTTGCGCCTTCATCGCCATGCGCATGAATCATGACAGGCACACCTCTTTTGCCAGCTTCTTGTACGATCACCCTAATTTGCTGCTCAGTATATACTTGTTCACGCGGATCGGTCTCTGGTCTGCCCGCGCGTTCAGTTCCACGGGTCTTAATCACTTTAGCACCTCTATCGATATTTACATTCACCAATAGCTTCAACTCTTCATCGGTTTTTACTCCGTTGATCAGTGGTGCAAGTCTTATATCTGCTAAAACAGTTTCTTCCAGATTAGGGGACACATAAACTCCCGCAGGTACTACATCAGGTCCGATTATCCTTCCGCTCTTACTTAGCTCCATCAACGCAACATCCTGAAAGGCAGCTACACCGGCAGTGCGCACCGTAGTTACTCCCGTTTCAAGTGCGCGCTTAGCGGAAGCAAGATTATCCATGTGAGTATGAGCATCAATCATTCCTGGCATCAGGTAATAACCCATGCCATCGATGATCTCATATTCTTTGGATATTGTATCTCCTTGCCTGCCAATTCGTTCAATCTTTCCGGCCTTCACCAATACAATGGTTGAACGATGTATTTTATTTTCGAAACCATTGAACAGATTCACATTCGTGATGGCATAACTCTTTTGAGTTTGTGCATGGGTGTGAAAAGAAAAAAATAGAATGATTGCCATCGAAGCAAGAATCTTCATCATGATATTATAGGTTTATTAAGATCGTTTTAAGTTGGCATCTTTTGTTTGAACTGACAAATAATACCGTGAAATTTGGCCCACTTAAACTAAAAATAAGACTATGATTTCTACGAAAGGTTATGCCGCTCAAAATCCTCAAGCACCATTAGCTCCTTTCAATTTTCAACGGAGGGAAGTGGGGCCTCATGATGTATTGATCGATATACATTATTGTGGCGTGTGTCATTCTGATCTTCACCAGGTGCGTGACGAGTGGGGTGGATCTATTTATCCGATGGTACCCGGTCACGAGATCGTGGGTAAGATTTCTAAAATAGGTGATCAGGTGAAGAATTTTAAGGTAGGTGACCTTGCCGGGATTGGTTGCTTTGTGGATTCGTGCCGGACGTGCCCAAGCTGCAAGGCAGGAAATGAACAGTATTGTGACGTGGGCATGGCGGGCACCTATAATGGCTATGAGATGGACAAGAAAACTCCTACCTATGGTGGATACTCGAATTTCATTGTTGTTGATGAGCGCTATACGCTGCACGTATCCGACAAACTTCCATTGAATTCAGTAGCTCCCTTGCTTTGCGCTGGAATTACTACCTATTCGCCTTTACGCCATTGGAAGGTTGGGAAAGGCCAGAAGGTAGCTATTGTTGGCTTGGGCGGACTTGGTCACATGGGTTTGAAGTTTGCCGTTTCCTTTGGTGCCGAAGTAACCGTGCTGAGTCATTCAGCTTCCAAAGAGGCTGATGCCAAAAAACTGGGTGCTCATCACTTTGTGAATACCAACGATGAAGAGGCGGTAGCCAAGGTGCGCAATCATTTTGATTTTATTCTCGATACTGTTTCTGCTCAACACGATGTGAACATGTACCTGGGGATGGTAAAAACGGATGGGACCATGGTGATGGTGGGTGTTCCTCCGGAAGCAGTTCCGTTACGTGCCTTCAGTTTGATTCCAAAAAGAAAAACACTGGCTGGCTCTATGATTGGAGGCATTAAAGAAACCCAGGAGATGCTGGATTACTGTGCGGCCAACAACATTGTTTCGGATATTGAAATGATCAACATCAAAGATATTGAGCAAGCCTATGTGCGCATGGTGAAAGGTGATGTGCGCTATCGTTTTGTGATTGATATGGCTTCGTTGTAATGCTGGCTTCACGCTTCAGGCTGCTGGCTTGAAGCGTGAAGTCCTATCTCCAACAGGCAATGCATAAAAATTGCACAACGCATTCTGAGTCTTTAGTCTTGCTTGCCGAGTCTTTAGTCTCCTATGCCGAAGTTTAAGTGGCGTGTGCCGAGTTTTAAGTCTTGCTCCCTGCGTCTTTAGTCTTCTATTCCGAGTCTTTAGTCTTGTGTGCCGAGTTTGCAACCACGCTCCCCGAGTCTTTAGTCTCCTATGCCGAAGTTTAAGTGGCGTGTGCCGAGTTTTTAGTCTCGTTTTTCCCGGCTTTAGTGTAGCACCCTTTTTCCTTAGTGGCGTGCATCTTCCCCTGCATGAAAGGTTAGATCGAGGTATTAGTAATAGGAGAGGAGCGATTTTTATCCGGGGTGTTTGTCGTTTTTATCGCCCAACAGAAAAAGGAAGCGACAAGAATACGCTTAAGAAGCCGGGTGATGTAACCGTCTGTTTATTTCATTTTATCTGTGAAAAAAAATAAAATCCTTTGAACGTTTAGCTCATAAAGTAGTTGTCGTTTTTGAAAATATTTATTTTTCAAAGAAACATCAAAAAAGTATAACGTTGGTTCTATGTTTGCTATGACATTCATAAGCTCACAATAAAGAGCCATTATATGAAGTCAGGAAATGTTAATCAAGTTGCAGCCTACGGGAAGCTCGTAGGAATCTGCAACGACCTTGGTGCCCGTTACAACCCTAGCAAGGCGGCTCTTATGCCCACTGCCTTAGCCACCTTGCATGAACAGGCACAGCAGAGTTTAGAGGCAGTGAACGTTGCCCGCGTAAATTATGTGTTGGCCATCAACGCCAGACAGGATCTTTACGCGGGAGTCTATCCGATGGCAGCACGCATCGTTCGTGCATTGGCCGCATCAGAAAGTTCCAGGGAGAACATCCGTGATGCCAAGATGCTCAAACGCAAGTTAGCGGCCAGGTCAAAGCCTACCGGTGTTGTGATGTCAGTAAGTGGTGAGGAGGGAAGCCCTGCTCCAACTTCTGGTCGCATCTCACGTCTGGATTATGGTGGTCAGGTGGATACCTTCTCCAGCCTGGTTCAGTTGGTTCAGAGCCTGCCCTCGTATGCACCTAATGAATCAGACCTTCAGGTGGCTGCGCTCCGAACCATGGTTGCTGATTTGCGCAACGCCTCGCGGACGGTTGCCAATTCAGCAAACGCACTCTCTAACGCACGCATGCACCGCAACAAGGTCTTGTTTGGAAAAGACGGTATGTTTGAAACCGGCAATGCGGTGAAGGATTATATACGATCCGTATTCGGTGTCAGTAGCGAACCTGCCAAACAAGTAGGTAAACTTCGATTAGCGGCATAAAACCCATGTGACATGACATATTGTTTTTATTTAGTGTAAGCCTCCGGTTGTTAAGTACGATCGGAGGTTTCATTTTTTATCGAACGCTACTAACAACGATTTTGATTTATTTAGAGATTCTTCAAACTCGTTTTGATCTTATTTGGTCATGCGAGGACAGAAGAGATAGCCTCCGTTGCGCGTAAGTTTATAGATTTAATAAATTGCTCAATGGAGTCTATGGACAACACTCACTATACCCGTTTGCCCATCATAGGAAGGAACAATTAACGTTTGACCTCTCAACTTCCTCTTTCCCCATTTATTCTGATGTGTGAGGTAGACGATGTTCGTTGAAAATATTCCTATACCTGCGCCCACCAAGACATCAGAAATCCAATGGCGGTTGTTCATCACCCGCATGGTACCAATACCAGTTGCTACTGTATAAGCCCCAATACTATACCAAATGCTTTTATGTCCATACTCTTTTGCCATGAAAGTAGCGGCAGCAAACGCCTGCGCTGTGTGACCCGATGGAAAGGATGTTGGTTGACCTGTATCTGGGCGAGGTACTGCCGTAATTTTTTTCAGCGAGTAGGTAAGTACGCCAACCAATAATTCTGACTTGATGAGTAGTGCTGTACGATTTCCAAAATTATTCTTTCCTTTTACACCCAAGGCATTCAGACCGTATACGGCAACAATTGGTGCATACTGAAGGTAATCATCGGCATGGTTGCGATATTTCGGAATCCATTCGTTGCGTTCCTCCTGGACTTCGTATTTGTTAAGAATATCGTTATCGGTCAAAGAATATAAACCAGCTGCGGTAAATAAAAGAGGCACGGCTATCGCTTTTTGGAAACCTCTTGATTTAAGCAATGGAGGCTTTGTAAACGAGTCACTTTGAAACGATAGTGATTTACCCGGGTTGCGTTTATTATTGTATTGTGCTGAGGTGGATAAATTTCCGATTAATACAAAAATTCCCAGGAGGCTAATGTTTAAATATTTCATAAATCAAAATTTCTACTAAAAAGCCAGCACAAAAAGGCAATCCTGCTGGCTATAATGACTGGTCCCTTAACCTTCCTGTAAACTCCTTATCCAAGCCAGCACATCATATGTTTCTGATTCAAGTTTACGATTACATTTTGGAGAGATTCTGGAGACAGAAGAAACTCATATTGAATTAGTCCTACTTTGTCATGTTGATAATCCTGAAGGGATGATATTATTATAGGGTTGTTAACCAACATTTTATAAACACTGAAGGGGTGATATTATGTCACTCCTTCGGAGTTCTAATGCTATTCACTTATAATATCTATAATCATTTCAGCCCTTCGGGCTTGATATCTCAAACATGACAAAGTAGGATTAGTCTTTTTCTTCATCTTCCTTTGATAGCTTTTTCAGCAACTTCCCATTGGCATCGAAAATGAGATCAAAAGTTTGCCTACCCATTTCTACTTCCACCTCGTAAGTCACTTCCCCTTTGGATTCAATTTTTGCGGTCTCCTCAATTTCATACGCGGCATAGTCCTTTTTCAAAATATCGTGAATCGCGGTTGGAAGTTCATTTTTTTTGATTTGTCGCTCAGTCTCCAGAATAGACCCAACACCATCGAACACAACTGAAACCTCTGTTCCTTTTTGTTCAAAACTGGCTTCATAGTTTGTGCCTTCTTTATCCCAGTCTGCGTCCTTTACTCCGTAGCTTTTTTCCAGGCTGCTTTTGATGTTGACAGGAACATCCTTAGCATTCATTTTTTGCGCGTTAACATGAGTGATTGCAAGTCCCATTCCGAGTACTACTATTATTGTTTTCATAATTGTTTAATTTATTATAATTAAACTAACGAACCCATTCTGGAGCAACTCTGGATTTTGTTGGTTCGTTAAGAGAACTATTTTATTATTTCCAAATCAGTATGAGCATACCCGCAAATATTAAACATGCTCCAGTCATAATTTTTGGAGTCATAGGCTTTTTCAGTAAAAAGAAGGAAAGGATAAGTGTGATCAGAATACTGGCCTTATCGATGGCAGCAACATACGAGACCAATCCGTCCTTCATCGCTCTATAGTAAAAGATCCAGCTTAATGTTGTTGTTATGCCGGAAGCAACAAGAAGTGTGATTTGTAAAGTAGTCAGGTTAGCAAATTCTTTGTGTTTGGCTCCTATCAAATTGATAGTTGTAATGATTGCAAAAATTACGGTAGTCCTGATACCAAGCCCAAAATCTGCACTGATATTGAACACCGTATTTCGCGAGTACAGAAGTTAGTCCGGCAAAAATCATGGAGATGATGGCATAAATGATCCAGGTCTGCATGGCTTGATTGGTTTAATGGTTTACATCACTAAAACTTGTACGTATATCCGAGTCGAAAAACTTGTGTTTCGTAATAGTCTGTGCTGACATAATTAAATCCATCGCCTTTAACTTCTCTCTTAATCCGCAATGTGTTTGCAATGTCCGTAGCGTTCAGGAACACTTCACCTTTGCCTTTCTGCAAAGACTTTTTAACGCCAAGGTCAATGTAGAAACGGGAATAGGTTTTTCCTTGAGGTACAACATCGGGTGCCATATAAACACTGGTTAACTGTACATCATAGTTGGAAGGCAGGTGAAGTAAGCTATTGAATTTAATGCTTCCCGAAAATATTTCCTGTCTCCCTGCAGAAAATGTATTTTCCTGGGGATACATATTGACTACACTAAAAGGCTCGATAATATTCTGATATCCGTTAAAGTTGAGATTAAAGATTGCCCACTTGCCGGCATTCTGAGATAGTATGACTTCGATTCCGGAAGAATAACTATGTCCGGCATTTTGAAAAATATTGTAGATAAGATTGCTGCCCGGCTCTATACTGCCAATGCGTGTAATGGTTGACTCCATCCGCTTATGGTATAATGCGGAATATAAATATCCCTCGCTCCAATTTGTCTTGTACCCAAGTTCGAACGAGTTGGTGAATTGTGGACGAAGGCCAGGATTTCCGACTTTGATAATTTCAGCATCATCGTACTTGGGAAAAATACGTATGTCAACTTCGTTCGGCCTGTCTACTCTGCGATTATAAAAGACAGAAAATGTATTGTTATCATTCACTTTATAGGCCAGGCGAAGATTAGGAAATGGTTGTGTGTAGTTATAACCATCACTCTCGTATGTATTATGATCAGGATTGACCTCATAATAAATTTCTACATACTCAATCCGAAGCCCGGCTTCAACTTCGAAGTTTTTATTTTCAAATAAGTAATTGCCGTACACTGCCGGAATTACTTCGCTATAGTTTGCCCAGCCACCCGCATTCACATCTAACGGTGAATTTAGACCTGGAATGAAAAGCATATTGGTTGGGATATAGCGGTTCCTGAATTTAATTCCCGTTTCAAACCTTCCGTACTTAAGCGGATGTACATAATCAATGTTAAAATCACCCACATGCTCATCCGAAATAAGCTTGAATGAATCCAGCCCTGTATACGTTGGCATGATGTTAGTAAAAAAGTATTTTTCATCCTCTCTATGAAAAGTGTAGTTAAAGCCTACGTTTAATGCTCGTCCTGGCTGCTTGAATTTATGCTGCCAGGTTGCAACTTCTGTAACGGTCGTTTTTATTTAATCCTCCAAAAAAATCCATATAAGCAGTCGCTCTGATAGGTCAGCATTAAAGAATGGTTCATCTCCTTCATCAAGAATTTTTTCACTACTGAATAATCCAGAAACAGTTATGGTGTTGTTGTCGTTGATGTACCAGTCGAATCCACCTTTTCCTGTTATGATGTTCGTAGTCCTGTTCCTTACTGTTTGTTGCCTGATGGTGTCGCCATTGTCATAATACCTATCGACAAACTCATTCTTATTTAATGTTTTTGTATAGAGGTCATCGACCTGGAGAAACAGGTTCACTTTTTTCTTTCTGTAATTAATCGAAACAGAAGGATTTAGCTTTGGTGTGGCCTGATACTGCGGACGTATTGTTGGATAGTTTTCTTTCTTCACCCACCATGCGCCCAGACCTGCTGCCAAACCAACCTTTCCGTTAAATCCCTCCCGTACTTCTTTCTTATAAATTATGTTGATGATCCCAGCGTTACCATTGGCATCATACTTTGCTGATGGATTGTTAATGACCTCAATTCGTTCGATGGCCGAGGCAGGAATGTTGTCTAACGCGCGCTGATTGCCAAAGCCTGTCAACGCGGTTTGTTTTCCATCGATAAGAACGACCACTTTGTCGCTTCCCCTCAACCGTATCTTCCCTTCATCACTCACAGTAACACCAGGCAGATTTTGCATGACTTGCATAAGGGAACCTCCACTCTGGTTGACATTATCCGCTAATGAAAAGGTTTTCTTGTCAAGTGTTTCGGCAACAGCATCCTGAGTACCCATTACTACGATTTCATTGAGAGAAGTAACATTTTCTTCAAGCTCCATTATCCCTAAGTCAAGAAACTCACTTAGCTTACCAACAAGAATAGGGGTTATGCGAGTGTGATAGCCAACAAAAGAGGTTTGTAGAATGTAATTTTCAGGCTTCACATTACTCAATGTATAACGACCTTCATCGTCTGTTACTGTTCCCGATACAAATGAACTGTCTCGTTCCAGTTTCAGTACTACGTTTACGTAGGATAAATTATTTTTTGATACTTTGTCCTTTAGAACCCCGGATAATATAACGCTTTTAACCTGGGAGAAGGAAAGAATTGAAGTTGATAGGAGCAGAGCCAGAATACCTAATCTTCTCATAGCTTGATGATGTGTCCAAAATTACTTGATGATTCTGGATGAAATTTGGGTTGATAATTGAATAGGAAATTAAAATGTCACGGAAAAAGTATGCACCCCAGCCTGAAAATTGTAGTTTAATCCATACAAGCAGGAATCACAAATCTTTTTAACAATGGCCAGACCCAGACCTGAACTGTTCTCACTTCTGCCTTCTTTACTAAACCGCTCAAACATTTTTTCTGAATCCATTTTCAAAGGATTTCCAGTGTTTGTAACCGTTAGCTTGCCATCAGATACTTCAACCATAACTTTTCCATTGGACGTGGTATGGCGGATTGCATTGTGAAAAAGGTTCGTTAACAGAACCTCTGTTAAAGTAGGGTTGGCCTTAATTGATAATGGACTAATGGACGTTTGAATTGCTATGTTATCCAGATCTGCCATTGGTTTTAAATTAGACAACAACGAGTTTGCCAACTTTGATAAATCTATTTCTTCGACTTCATTGAATTGGTCATTATCAATCTTACTGAGCAAGAGTAGATTTTTATTGAGCCTTGCCATACGCTGAGCTGTTTCTTCAAGCTCCAGTATCGTTGCCGCTCCTGCTTCTGTAAGTCCGGGAATCTGCATCAGGTTATCCAGTTTAGATTGAAAAATGGATAGCGGTGTTTGCAACTCATGCGAAGCATTTTCTATGAACTCTTTCTGCTGCAAGAAAACCTTTCTGTTCCGATCCGTCAAATGGCTTATTGTTTTATTGAGGTCATCAAACTCGATGATATTTGTTTTCTCCGGACTAATGGATTCGCTTTTGTCCAGTTCATAAGATTTCAATTGATTAAGGGTATTGTAAAAGGGTTTCCATAATTTTCTGGAGAGCGAGCGATTTAGCAAGAGCAGGCCTGCTGCCAGAAGTACAATTAGAACCACCTGAACGATTCCAAGTGCCATCACAAGTTCATCATTATCTACCAACGACATTTTAATCGTAAGCAGATAAGACTTATCTTTTATAATTATGCCGGAAGATAATGTTCGAAACGGATGAAATTCGTGTTCAATACTATCATACATGGATACTGTTTCATACTTCTGACCGGTCGCTATTCCATCGGATCGGTTAAGCATAATATTATAGGAAAGCTGATCCCAGATTTTCAAATCCATTTCAAGATCTCCCAGGTATTCATAATTTTTTATATGCTTAATAAATTGATTGGTATGCAGAGCCAATGATTCATCCACCTCTTTTTTGATTATTTCGCGAATAGAGATAATAGAGATAGGGATACTGATCAGTACAAGTATCAATGAATACAGAAGTGAACTGCGTAAGCTAACTTGTAATAATCTCATGTGGTAAATTTATAGCCTAGTCCATATACCGTCTTAATATAATCATCGCACCCTGCTTCCATCAATTTTTTCTTCAGGTTTTTTATATGAGAATAGATGAAATCAAATTTATCCAAAAGTTCAGCATCATCTCCAGAGAGATGTTCGGCAATGGCATTCTTAGATACAACCCGATTTTTATTGGCGATCAGGAATACCAGTAAGTCGTATTCCTTTCGGGTCAATTCGATTTCCTTCCCACTCACCCTCACCGTGTTGCCCAATAAGTCGACTTCAATTTCGTGGAATGATATTTTGTTATTCCCATCAAATCTTTTCCTTCGAATGACTGCCGCTATGCGGGCACTTAGCTCCGGTAGATAAAATGGCTTTGGAAGGTAATCATCAGCTCCCAGGTTCAGCCCTGTTATGCGATCATCAAATGAACTTTTTGCTGTTATCATAATTATTCCATCGGCCTTATTATTTTCCCTTAGCTTCTCTAATATCTTCAACCCATTTCCATCTGGTAGCGATATGTCCAACAGAATGCAGTCGTAATCGAAAATGAGGATTTTCTCATTGGCCTCACTGGCGGTATAAGCAACCTCGCACACATAGCTTTCCTGACGCAGGAATTGAGCCATGCTTTTCGCAAGTTGTTTCTCGTCTTCGATGATTAGAATTTTCATGTTTGCGGTCAGAAGATAACCAAAACTATTTCATCAAGCCATGTGTAAATGAATAACTGGCCGTTTGATACCAGGCAATGGCTTCATTAATCATATTTTGCTCTGGTTTTACCTTGATCTGTTCCTGTTTTCCAGAGACAACAAATGACTCAACTTTTAGTTGGGGTGACAACACTATTAATTTATCTCCCTTTAAGTATCCGAGACTTTGGTATGTGCTGATGAAAGCCCGTTCACGGCCAGCCTCGAGTTTAAACATATCATATCCATAAAATTTGCTGGTATACGAAAAGTTTAAAAGACCAAGAACTGTTGGTCCTATATCAATTTGACTCATTAGCCGATCCATTGTGCCTGGAGTAACATGAGAAGGAGCATAGATCAGCATTGGAATATGGTATTTACTTACAGGTAACTCTGTCTTCCCGGCACTGGATGCACAATGGTCAGCCACAATGACAAACAGAGTATTATTAAACCACGGCTTGGTGGATGATTCTTTAATGAACTTTCCAATCGCATAATCGGTGTACTTAACAGCGCCTTGCCTATTGGTATGTGAAGGAATATCTATTCTACCTTCCGGATATGTAAATGGGCGGTGGTTAGACGTAGTCATGATATGTGCAAAGACAGGCTTTTCAGTTGTAGTCTTATCAATTTCCCGCAAGGCTAATTCGAAAAGATTTTCATCGGCTACACCCCAAATGTTTTCATCGTCAATCTCCTCATCATTAATCGCGGACCTGTCTACTACCGCATACCCATTGTTACCAAAGAAGTAGCTCATATTATCAAAATAGCCATATCCGCCATATATGTATTTGCTTTCGTATCCCTTTTCATTAAATACTTTTCCCAAGGAGAATAGCTCTTCATTATGGGGGCGCCTCACAATAGACTGACCCGGTGTTGGGGGTACGCAAAGGGATAGCGCTTCCAACCCTCGAACAGTGCGTGTGCCTGTTGCGTAAAGGTTAGTGAATAACAGGCTCTGTTGCGCTAAGGAGTCAAGAAAAGGAGTAATCCCCTCCTGATTACCAAACGATGCCATGAAATCAGCGTTAAAACTTTCGACACTTATTAAGACTACATTTAGCTTTTTCTCTTCACCTTCATTCAAGATCTTGCGTTCGATGCTTTCCGCATTGGAATCAATAAATTCAGCATCGGGAGTTTTAATTAGCTGATGTACCAAATCAAACGCTTTCTTGCTCTCGATGCGTTTGTAGAATTGATCATAATCCAATTCATTGTTTCGATACGCAGCAAATAATTCATAAATTCCGTTACCAGCCAGCTCATTTACATAGGCATTATCGCTAAAGCGATGTTGTTTATTTGTAACGGAGAAAGTAATCAGTAATAAAAGAACTGTATAAAGTCCCACTAACTTCGTTCTCTGCCTGAATGGTAGGAGGTGATTGCTACTTTCTTTAATTCGACTTTTGATAGCATAGACAAATAGCAACGAGATAAACCCAATTGCTATCACAATCCATCCAATTGGATAGGATTGTTGAATGTTTCCAATGACCTCCGTTGTATAGACTAAATAGTCTACTGCAATAAAATTGAAGCGCGCGCTGAACTCGTCCCAAAAGAACCACTCGGAAACTGCGTTAAAGAGTAGTAGAAAAGTGAGAACTGAAAACAATCCATAGAGTACAAATCGGTGTCCGGTTTTGCTGTAAATCCTATCGGGTAAAAGCCATAGGTATAGAATGATGGGTATGCTGACGTAGGCTGCATTTACCAGGTCATAGAAAAGCCCTGGAAAAAAAATGGCGACCAGGTTTAGAAAGGAGAAATCTACCGAAGCTGATGATTTTATAAGCAAAAACACGCGGGTAAGGGAAGAAATGCCAACTATGATTGCCGTAAGGATTACTACAAGGCCGGTTCTCCGTGAGGCCATTTTTGAAAAATAATACATGCTGCGAAAGAAAGCAGAGATTCTGGAGAGATTCTGTAGCTAATACCTAGCAAGTAAACCTGTCTAACTTCCTTTACAATATTGCTTCCATATTTAAAAGGCGAAAGACTTTGACCGATGGTGCAAAAAAATACTGTTAGTCGGAAATCAAGAGGAGCATACCGAGGTTTATGTTGCGTCTTGAGTGGAGTGCCTGGGTAACAGTGTAAAGGCCCGATTCAGGGATAATGAGGGTTCTATGAAACTCCCATCGTTCAGCCCAAACGGATGCAACTAAAACGGTGGTGTGAACGGATTACTTCTTTCGTGCAAGAACTTTCTCTGCGGCAGCAACAATATTCTCTTTACTTAATCCATACTTCTTGAGTAGTTGCGTTGGAGTACCACTTTCTCCAAATGAATCGTTGACAGCGATCATTTCAATTGGGGTAGGATGGAAGCGTGATAATATCTGCGCTACACTGTCGCCAAGACCTCCATTCATCTGATGCTCTTCGCAGGTAACCACACAACCTGTTTTTTGGGCTGATGAAAGAATGGCTTCCACATCCAATGGTTTGATGGTGTGTATATTGATAACCTCAGCGCTGATTCCTTTATCGGCCAGTATTGCTTCGGCTTCAATGGCCTCCCAAACTAAGTGACCGGTAGCAAAAATCGTTACGTCTTTTCCTTCAATCATCTTATCGGCTTTGCCTATGATGAAAGGCCTGTCTGCCGTAAACATGGGCCAGCTTGGTCTTCCAAAACGAAGGTAAGCAGGGCCTTCATGGCTTCCCAATGCCATGGTTGCGGCTTTGGTTTGGTGATAATCACAAGGGACAATTACAGTCATTCCGGGAAGCATTTTCATCATACCGATATCCTCGAGGATCTGATGGGTAGCACCGTCTTCGCCCAGTGTTAAACCTGCGTGAGATGCACAAATCTTAACATTTTTATCTGAGTAAGCAATTGACTGGCGGATCTGATCATAGACGCGACCGGTTGAAAAGTTGGCAAACGTTCCTGTGAAAGGAATCTTACCACCAATGGTCATGCCAGCTGCCATGCCCATCATGTTGGCTTCGGCAATACCTACCTGAAAGAAGCGTTCAGGAAAATCCTTTTTGAAGGCATCCATCTTCAGCGATCCCGTAAGGTCGGCACAAAGGGCTACCACGTTGGGGTTTGACTTTCCTAGCTCATGAAGGCCTACGCCAAACCCTGAACGGGTGTCTTTCTTTTCAGTAAATATGTATTTAATCATGATGCTAAATTTCGGTGCAAGTTTATGCAATCCCCGGCTAACTTCCTCTTGAGGTGTTAAGGTTTTGTTAAAGAGAATAATTGTACCTCTTTCGATTCAACTTGCGCGTATGAGAACCAAAACATCATTATGTCGAAGTCTGATCGCAACATGCTTATCCTATTTTTGGTGTTCCTGGCTTTGGCGGTTATTCCCTGGTTTATATAGCATCTTTAAAAAAGTAGGCAGTCAACCTTCGCTAAAGCTACGGTTGATAAATAAGCAGAAGGCAGTAGGCAATATGAGTTGACATAATTGACACCTTGTAGCTATCAGCTAAAGGCTTTGTGCCAAATGGTACGGCAATAACGCCATCACAAGATCAAACTTGTAGGCTGCGCCATTATTCCGCTTCAGCTATTTTGTCGGACAACAATGATATTCAGCTTACGTCTAGTTCGCTACCTCAATTTTTACTTTTGTATTTTTCAGCTTTTCATTTTTTATGTTGGCTAACACTTTATTGACCAATGGTCTCTTTACCGAAACATACGATGAAAAGTCGAGGGTGGTGATCAGGCCAATGTCATCGCCTTGTAGTCCACCTTTTTTAGTGAGCAGACCTACGATATCACCTTTGCTGATTTTATCTTTCTTGCCTGCGCTGATGTATAAGCAAGCATAGTTGGGCGGAGGAGGAAGGTGCAATTTGCCGCTGAGCTTAAGTTCTTCTACAGACTTGTCGATGTAACCGGGCAACGTTTCATCATCGGCCAAAACTAAATAAGCTTGTCCTTCAGCATGCATGCGGGCTGTGCGTCCGTTGCGATGAATGAATGACTCTTGTTGTGGTGGTAACTGATAGTGCACTACGTGTTTGATCTCCGGAATATCTAATCCACGTGAAGCGAGATCGGTAGCGATCAACACATTGTGCGCACCACCTCTGAACCGGATCAGGTTCTTCTCCCGATCGATTTGATCCATCGCTCCCTGTAAGATGCCATGTTCAAAGTTATGCTTAGTAAAAAGTGCGCTGATGCGTTCTACCGCTTCGCGGTGATTACAAAAGACCAGGCACACTTCCTGATTGAATCCTGCCACTAATCGCATGAGTGTTTCTACTTTGTCTGCACTCTTCGTATGAACAACTCTCAATTTTAATTTTGATTCCGCTTCGTCTTTCAGGAAGTTGAGCGTTTCGGGTTTCTTGAATGGTAAAAAATCTGGCCATGCATCGAGTTTCGTTGCCGAAGTGAGTATGTGTTGCTGCTTCCCGCTAAGGGCTTTAAAAATAATGGTGAGTTGCTCTTGAAAACCCATCTGCAATGATTTATCAAACTCATCCAGCACCACCATCTTCACGGTGCGGGCATCAAATGATTTTCTTACGATATGATCGCTTATTCTTCCGGGTGTCCCGATAATCACTGCAGGTGCTTCACTCAAACTATTCTGTTCAATCTTCACCGAGTGGCCGCCATAACAAACACTTACTTTGTATGAGGTCTTCATGGCTCTGAACACCTGTTCGATCTGAAGTGCCAACTCGCGTGAAGGAGTTACAATCAGGGCTTGCACTCCCGTTGCTTCAGCGCTTAGTTTATTCACCAGGGGTATTAAAAAAGCGAGTGTTTTGCCTGAGCC
>JANOUH010000214.1:0-22343 GCA_031416795.1 Cytophagales bacterium
GAGTTATGTATTGAAGCCGGCTTGCCTGCGGGCGTTTTAAATATTGTACACGGTTACGGACATAAAGTAGGAGCAGCTATTACAGCTCATCCGAATATTCCGATCATTTCATTTACCGGCGGAACAAAAACAGGTGCTGAAATAGCGCGCACCGCTGCACCGATGTTCAAAAAACTTTCATTGGAACTTGGTGGTAAAAACCCAAATATTGTTTTTGCTGATTGCGAATTCGAGCAAGCAGTAAGCACATCCATCAATTCTTCATTTTCAAACCAGGGTGAAATATGTTTGTGTGGCTCACGTATTTTGGTGGAGAGAAGTATCTATGAAAAGTTTGTCGAGGAGTTTGTCAAGCGAACTAAAGAATTGGTAGTGGGTGATCCCCTGGAAGAGAAGACTCGCGTGGGAGCATTGGTATCGGAAGCGCACATGCAGAAAGTGTTGTCTTATATTAATTTAGCGAAAACAGAAGGAGGAGAAATTCTATGTGGCGGAAAACGAATCATAATTTCAGGACGATGCGAGAATGGTTATTTTATTGAGCCAACGGTTATTGTTAGCCTCGATCAATATTGCCGCACCAATCAAGAGGAAATTTTTGGTCCGGTAGTTACGATCATGCCTTTCGATAAAGAAGAAGAAGCCATTGCTTATGCGAACTCCAATACCTATGGCTTAAGCGCCACCATCTGGACAGAAAATTTAAAACGGGCACATCGCGTTGCACATCAGGTGAAGAGCGGAATCATCTGGGTAAACTGTTGGTTGCTTCGCGATTTACGAACACCTTTTGGCGGTATGAAACAATCCGGTGTAGGCCGCGAAGGAGGATGGGAAGCTATCCGGTTCTTTACTGAGACTAAGAATGTTTGTATTAAGCTTTAAGGAATAGTATCAGGTAACAGATTAATGATAAAGCGATTTAAATCTATTCCTTGTGAACTTCCGCCACACACCGAAAGCCAAGCCAGTTTGTTGTTGTGTAATAATAATAACGCGTGCTGACTTTACAATTATCCAACGAATGCGCCCAGCTACCACCCCTTGCAATACCTTCTTGCAAGGTCATTTCGGCAGCATTGCCAATGATATTTGAAATGCCGTAGCCATTCGCTTTGGCATTACTAAATTCCTCAGACGATCGATCAATCTTGTTTTCGTGAAGAATAGATAGACGTTTGTTAATTTTTGGTGGCCGATTGGAGAGATCATAAACGGAAGAGGGGCGCATCATTCCATAGGTAAAGTATTTCAGAAAATTTTTAGTGCAATTGAAAAATGGTTCATCACCATACTTTTTGTATTTAAGAAAAATCTGATGAAATAATTGCCGGCTAAGTTGAGTAGTGTCTTTGATTTGATTCCAATAGAAGTTAGGATCATCAATAACGGTAGTCTTCACTTTATAGTCTTTATATCCATAAGCGTAACTATTGGTATCAAGTCCCGCTGATGCGGCATAGATCCACTCCCCTTCGGTAGGGAGTCTGAATTTAATCCGAAATTGTTCATTGCGGTTTTCGTTTTGGTTATTGATTGCCTTCGATCGCCACGCGCAAAATGCACTGGCTTGCCGATATGTAATCCCAACCACCGGATAAAATAAGAATTCTTTGTTTAGAAGATCTCCAAAAACGGAGAGCTTGCCAATAAACAGGGAATCAGAAGATTTCTTTTCTTTAGAATCCCGTCTGATATAAATATCCAGCATAGCCCTGAATGGGTCTGGTCCTGACCAAACTGTACTATCGGGTATCATGCTTTTGTAATAGGCTAAACTGGAGTCTTGTTTTATGGCATTCAAAAACTCAAGCCAATGGTAGTTAGCGATTTCGGTTTTGTCAATGAAAACACTATCGTATAGCCAAATGCAGTTGGGCGGTGTAGGAAGAGCAGTTTTGCTACTTTGTGCAAAAGAAGTAGCGTTAAGAAGTATCAGTAAAATGAGAAGTTTATAATTCATGATTTCCGGGCATGAGGTCAATATCATCAACTTGTTTTCATAACAATTTACTACTTATTAATAATTTTATGAACAACCTTTTGTTAGTTATTCTTCAGCAATTATGGTGAATATCATTTTTACTTGATGCTTATGATTTAAAAAGAATTTCTATTGCAGCTAAGATGATTGGAATAATCAGAGCGGTGAGCAGTTGCCAAATCGAGGTAAGATCAAACGGCCACTCATTCATTTCCTTTAAATGATTCTGCACTTCGAACAACTCTTTTAACCTCTGCATATTTTCTGCAGATGGATCTTTCAGCGTTTTGTCCATCGCGTCTTCCAGATGATAGGTAAAGCTTGACATCCGGTTCGTTTTTTCGTTCACCATTACACGATGGATGCCAACTTGTGGCAACAGAAAGAATCCAAAAATAAGCAACGCTGCCAGGCCAAGCCATATCAGCACAATCAGATTATTTTCAAAGGGGGCTACAATAGCGGTCAAAACAATTAAGATGAAGCTCACTGATATGGATAAGGACATTTTTAGAAAAGATGAACCCAATGCTTGAAGTCCATTGCCGGAAAACTGGGTGATACTCACTTTTACTTTCATTTGCGTTAGCTCCATGGGAATAAACGTTACCTTGATAAGGGCCCAAAGGGACATTCCCAAAAAGAAAAAGCCGAGCGACAGGTAACCCAAGCGATAGTACAACAGGAACTCAATAGGAGGAGTGAGCTGAATGAGCAAAGGATAGATGGAGACAACAGCAGCGATTGAAATAATAAGACCACTTACGAGGGACCAATAACTTTCATAGCAAGATTTTAACTTATTCGAATACCAATCACGAAGCGTGCTCTTTTCTTCTTCGATAAACCTGGCAAGATGTGGATGGAGACGTATTAATACCTTTGAACAATATATGGTAGCAATACAAACGGAAGCAAAAAATAAGTTAACACAGGCAAAAATATCGCGATGGGCACTCTTGTCATGTACTGTTAACGTAATCACATAATCAATCAGAAAAAGCAATTGCCAAAAAAGAACCCATGCCAGCCAGCCGGGCAAAGGAATGATACTGATGATCCTTTCGGGATAGGATCTAACATTTATGCAGTCCTCATTATTAGCCGGTGCATTCATTTTTAGATTATTTGTTTTTCAAGTTATGGCCTAAGATAATTTAAATTAAGATTTAAAGAGATCTCTAATTTGAAAAACAAATTGAATAGGATGCATTTTCCTATTGGTACGCTTGGCGTCTTTGCTTGGAATTATGTTATTGCATAGAGATAATGGCCATGAGCTTCTTTGATATCAACCACGTTTTCTTCACCGTGCTGGGTTACCCAATGAGTTACCTGGAGTTTTTTGCGGTGATCTTTGGACTAATAGCAGTGGCGTTGTCGGCAATAGCCAATATTTGGAGTTGGCCCATTGGCATCGTTAACGTAATTCTTTCGGCCTTCTTCTATTACCAAATTCAACTTTATCCGGATATGTTCCTGATGATTTTCTTTTTCGTAACAAATCTACTAGGCTGGTGGCGTTGGGCGAATCCAAAGCCGGAAGAGGAAGACAAGAAAAAGGAGTTGAAAGTAAGTTTTATGAAAAAAGAAAAATTCATCTTTTTATTGCTTGCGGGCTTGTTGGGTACTTACCTGATCGGGACGCTTGCCGCCAACTTACATGAGTGGTTTCCATATTTATTTAATTTGCCTAGTGCCTATCCATTTATTGATTCATTCATTTTGGTAATGAGTGTCATCACTACTTTTTTAATGGTTCAAAAGAAAATTGAATGTTGGATTATTTGGATTATTGTAGATGTAGTGGCCACTTATCTTTATTTCTTAAAAGAAGCGAAATTCTTCGGAGTGGAATATCTCGTGTTTACACTGATTGCCATTTTCGCTTTTTGGAATTGGATTAGAGAGTATAAAGGATATCGTTCTAAAACAGTATGAAGCGTGGTTTAGTTATAGGCAAATTTATGCCTATCCATGAAGGGCACATTGCCCTCATTAAGTTTGCATCTGCTCAGTGCGATGAGCTGATCGTTTCAATGAGCTATACCGATCAGGATCTGATTCCTCATCATCTTAGGTTTTCCTGGCTTCAGGAAATAGTTAAAGATAATGCTAGCATAAAACCAGAATTAGTTAAGGACGATTTTGATGATGAATCTCTTCCGTGGCCGGAGCGAATAAAAATTTGGACTTCTTTTTTAGAGATGCGTTACGGAGTAGTTCATCTCATTGTTAGTTCAGAAGAATATGGACCGATGCTGGCAGAGCATCTGGGTGCCCTACATATTTCGTTCGATTCTAAAAGGACCAAAATTCCCGTATCGGCATCCTTGATTCGCCACCACCCATTTTCATATTGGGAATTTATTCCACCTATTGTGCGGCCCTATTTTGTAAAGAAGATCTGCCTATATGGTCCTGAAAGCACAGGTAAATCGGTGATGTCTCGTCATCTGGCCAACGTATATCACACTGAATATGTACCGGAGGTGGCACGCGAGATTATCAACTCCAATGACTTCACGATAGATGACATCATTAAAATCGGCTACGCACAAATACAGCGTGTTTTGGAAAAAGTAAAAACGGCTAATAGAATTTTATTCTGCGACACCGACTTGATCACCACACAGATTTACTGCAAACACTATTTAGGGGTAGTGCCTCCAATTTTGAATGAGTTGGAAAAACAAATCACCTACGATCACTATTTTTTATTCGATATTGATGTGCCTTGGGTGGCGGATGATATGAGAGACTTAAGCAACAGTCGACAGGCTATGTTTGATCTATTCAAAAACGAGTTGGAACTGAGGAATATTCCATATTTACTTGTGAAAGGTAATTATGAAGAACGGGAGCATTTTGTGAGAAGAGAAATGGATTTAATGATTCTCGATTAAGTTGAGCGTGAAGAAAGATGATTTATCGCTAACTTATTTGTCTTTAACTATTCAACACGGCATGGTAAACAGAAAAATTTCAGAACCTATTCTCATGATTAAGATTTGTTTAGTCATAATCTTTTGTCTGTCTATACCGATTGCTCAGGCTCAATCCCTACCAGATGTATTTACCTTTTTTTCAGGAGAGAAAGTAAAGACAAAGAGCGATTGGTATACGAAGCGTCAGCCGGAGATCATTCGCTTTTTTGAACGTGAAGTATATGGTAAAATTCCATCAGTTGACAGTTATACGTTTCATTATCAAATACTGGAAGAGGAAACTGAAATTTTGAAAGGTAAAGCGTATCGCAGACAGGTGCGTATGTTTATCATGAATAATCGTAAGGATACGATTTCAGTTGACTTGATAGTGTATTATCCAGTCACTGCAAAAAAAGTACCTGTCCCGGTTTTCTCTTTACTGAATTACGGCAATCACACGTTATCAGAAGATACAGGGATTCATCTTTCGGTCAGTAAGCTATATAAGGTGGAGCAAAAGCGTGCCTCGTATGTGAGGAGGTTTCCGATTGAAGCAATCATTGATAGTGGTTGTGGCCTGATCACTTCTTGTTATGAGGATTTTATACCGGACAACGATTCTCTTTTCAGAAAAACAATTCAAAAATTTTATGGCATTCCTCCGGAATCATCAGGAGCAATTTCTGTCTGGGCCTGGGCATATTCCCGAATGGTGGATTATGCATTAAAGCAAAATGTTTTTGATCCGAAAAAAGTGGCTATAGTAGGACATTCCCGTACTGGTAAAGCTGCTCTATGGGCCGCAGCTAATGATCATCGGATTAAGTATGCTTTCATCAATGAATCAGGAAGCACAGGGGCAAAATTGAACTTTCATTACAATGCTAAAGCAGAAAGTATAGCGAAAATTAATACGAGCTTTCCTCATTGGTTCTCGATGAGCTACAAAAAATACAATCACATGGATAGCCTGCGCACACTTCCTTTCGACCAGCATTGGCTGTTAGCATGTATTGCCCCGCGATCAGTTTACGTAGCGGATGCAAAACAAGATTATTGGTCTGATCCGGAAGGTGAATACTTATCCTTGAAGGAGGCTGAAAAGGTTTATCAGTTTCTTGGCCTAAAATCTATGTTGCCTTCACCAATGCCCCAAGTGGGTGACGCTGCCACAAAAGGCGTTTGTGGTTATCATATTCGGGAAGGCTCTCACGATTTACTTCTTGAAGACTGGATTCATTTTATGAAGTTTATCAAACAATGAAGTCTCGTTTATAGACGTGGGCCTTTCAAAATAATGGAATTTGATAAAATGATTCTCGATTATTTTGAGTTTGAGGAAAAAGAAGAAATGAAATCTTCAATGATCGCATCACGATTAAAATTTTCCCAAATCTTGATCGTACGCGAATTGTTTGGTCGATCTATCCATGTATTGTTGATTAAGATAGGAGCAGGAATTTGTTTCACTTGAGCCCAACTTTCGTTTTTTACAATAGCTACAGCAGCCATGTCAAATAACGCACGACCTTGCGAGTCGTCATGATAGTCGATGTGTTCAAACAAGCTTACGGAGTAATCTCCAAAGCAATAAAACTCACCCCCGTGCCTGCCTGTTACTGGTGTTTTGACATGAGGCCCTAATCCCGGCATCACCTTGTTAATTTCTTTTTTAGTAATGCTAACCGCACCCGTGCCGCTTGGTTTTCCATAGCGTACGGTCACCATTTCAAAATCAATATTACCGTTAAGCAAATAGTTCATGGCAACGGTATCATTATCCTGATTATGTTCTCCTGGTTCTGGATAGTTTGATCCTAGCCACACTAGTCTTACACGTTCTGCAAAGGAAGAATCTTTCGCGACAGCGAGTGCTACGGTTGTAAGTTTCCCCACAGCTAAAATCACCAGCTTATCTTCGGATGGTTTGTGAGCTTGTTCAATCATCAGATCAACAGCTTCTTTTCCATCGTAAGAGGCTGAATCGATAGTAGGAAAAATATCACTAAAGGAAAGATCGGCACCTTTTAAGACTGCAAATGTATCAGCAGCACATAATTGAAGAACCCGTTTGGCTTCCTCATATTGTTTGTCAATGTTGCCACCACTGGATGTTGTATTGATGGTAATACCGTCAATTTTAAAAGTGGATTGATTGAATAATAAATAAGCCAAAGCATGTTGATCATCCAATTCATTGTTGGTGTCGGTATCAAAGATGACGCGGATTTTTTTATCCTGTTTAACTTCTTTAGTCTGACAACTCATACTCAGGCACAAGACGATAAGAAAAAAAGAGATCGTTAATTTCACGGGTGGGTTCATTTAGTTAGTATGAGAATCTATATACTTTATTGACGGACATGAAGTTCCAGTAGTGGTATTTTATTCATCGGGAGAAAATAATAATAACGAGCCCGAGCACATAAAGCCCTAACATCACGTGCAATAGGCGTAGCGTAGCAGGTGCGGCATTCTTAAATTCTTTCCATACATAAATGCCCCACATGGCTGCGACAACGGTAGCTCCTTGACCTAATCCATACGAAATAGCCGGCCCTGCTTTTTCGGAAGCCAGTATGCTGAACGACATACCCAGGCACCAGATGCAACCACCTAAAATTCCAACCAGGTGATTACGAAAATTTCCATTCAGGTAAGCCGAGAATGAAACTTTAAGACCACTGATCGGAAAGCGCATCAGCAATGAATTGAAAATAAAATTGCTGATCAAAATACCGATTGAAAAAATAAACAAAGCGGTGTAGGGTGTAAGCTTCAACACTTCTGGATGAGTAAAATCCATAGTCATCGAGGTGGCTACATATTTATAAAATAGTCCCATCATGCTGCCGCTGATGATGGAGAGCGCTAATCCAGTAAAAGAGGGTTTCGCTGTTCCAGCAGATTGCTTTTGGTAAGCAAAAGCATTTAGGCCAATGGCTACTGCAATACAGGCAACTCCAGAAAATAATATCACAGGATTACCAACAGGTGCATCGAGGTAGTTGATGATTACACCGATAGCGAGTGCCAGGCCGATACCGACCGGAAAGGCCACTGACATACCGGCTATCGCGATAGCAGCACTTAATAATATATTGGCTGCATTGAATATCACACCACCTACAAATGCTGATCGAAGGTTTTCAAATGAACCTTGTTGTAGATCTGCAAAAAAAGGACGGCCATTTTCGCCCATGCTTCCCAACGTGAGTGCAAAGAGCAAAGTGAATAGTACAATGCCGGAGACATAATCCCAATAGAATAATTCAAATCGCCAATTGCCTGCCGCTAGCTTTTGTGTGTTGGCCCACGAACCCCAGCAGAGCATGGTGATGAAGCAGAAGAGCACAGCTGTCGAATAACTTTCGATGATGAACATAAATTCGTATGGTTATGTATTCAGATACAAAATTTTGTCAACTTCCTTTCGTGAAGGCATGGATGCTTGTGCCCCCATTCGTGTTACTGAAATGGATGCGGACACATTCGCAAACTTAACCGCATCGGCTAACGATTTTTTTTCTGCGAGAGCAACAGCCAGCGCGCCACTGAAACAATCACCGGCCGCAGTAGTATCGACCACGCTAACAGAAGGAGCCGCTACAAATCCTTCACTAATTGTATCCGACCAATATGCTCCTCGTTTTCCTAAAGTAATAACGACATTTTCTATTCCCTTCTGGTGAAATACTTGTGCTGCTTTTCTGGCAGAATCATCATCGACAATACTTATTCCCGTTAATAATTCAGCTTCGGTTTCGTTAGGCGTAATGATAAACACATGCTTCCAAACATCATCGCGAATTCTATTGGCAGGGGCAGGGTTAACAATGACAGGTATTGATCGGGCGGCACATTGTTCTATGATAAATTCAACGGTAGTGATTGGAATCTCTAATTGAACTAATACAATGGCAGGTGATACAATAAAATCGAAAAAAGAGAGCAAGCTATCGGGAGTTAAATTTCCATTTGCACCGGGTGCAACGGCAATGCAATTTTCTCCATGAGCATCCACATTAATCAACGCAACACCGGATGGATTAGCGGTGTCGAATGTGATGAAGTCGGTATTAATACCTTCTTGTTTGAATTGCGTATGAGCTTGTCGACCAAAAAGATCATCACCAAGATTGGCGATCAATGAAACATTACCGCCTAGTCGCGCAGCAGCCACAGCCTGGTTAGCACCTTTTCCACCGGCATTCATCAGGAATGTTCCTCCCAGAATCGTTTCACCCGGAGCGGGGAGCCGCTCTGCCTTAACTACCATGTCGGTATTGGAGCTACCAATAATATAAATAGGACTGGACATACGACTTGAAAAAAGACAAGAGAATAATCAGTAGTAAAGCGGGCTCAATTAGTAGCCCTTACCTGCCACCTCGCTCTCAAATACTTCCACGCATTTTCTATCCTGAAGAGTAACGAAACATGATTTACCGTCTTGTCCTCCGAATGTAATGTTGCTGGTCGACTTGCCTTTCATTTGAACTTCCCGAATTAATTTTCCATCCGGAGATAAAATGGCAATGGTACCTTTTCCGTGTCGGGTCACGTAAAGATTGCCAAGCTTGTCACACTTCATTCCATCCATTCCAAAATCTTCGAACTTGTAGAAGAGTCTTTTGTTTGAAATATCACCTTTGGCACTTACATCAAATACCCAGATATTTTTTTGGACACTTTCATTCACATATAACTTCTTATCATCCGGGCTAAGTTCAATGCCATTGGTGGTTCCCATTTTGTCATCTAACAATACCGATTTGCCGGGTCCATCAATGCGCCAGATTTTACCGGTGCTTTCTTTCCAACTTGGATCGGATGCAAAGAGTTGTCCCTTTTTATTAATGCATAAATCGTTGGGCTGGTTGAAAAGATCATTGTGCACATAGACTGTAACAGCTTTTGTTTTTTTATCCACCTTCAATACATTATGTCCTTTCCAGTCGGCCAGTAACATGTTACCTTTTTTATCAAACATAATAGCGTTGGCAATACCAGGACTGGGTAGTGTTACATATAAATCAATTTCACCATTAGGATGCACGAGACCTATGGTACCATCTTTTTGAAAGTTTACTACGTATAGATTTCCCGCTTTATCCACATTAGGGCCTTCAATGTTCTCTGAAAAAGTGTTCTCAGCAGTGAGATCACGAGCCTCATAATATTGAGCCTGTGCGAAGGCTACAATTGCTAAACAGGAAAGTAAAACGGGGATATTCCTTATCATATAGCTCTTCCTACTTTATGACCTTTTATAGCAAAATACATAATGTAGAGATAGCAGGGAAGCATCATCAGGTAAGCATCCTTGGAATTGAATATTTCTGAAAGCTGACCGTAGATAAGCGGAAGAATGGCACCTCCGGCAATCGACATAATCAATATTGCCGAAGCAATTTTTGTGAACTTGCCCAGGCCATCAATAGCCAGAGGGAAGATGGCTGGCCACATTAATGAGTTGGCAAGACCAAGTAGTGCGATAAAAGCAACCGAAACGTATCCATTAGTAACCACAGCCCCCAGGGTGAAAATCACACCTAGCCAGGTGCAGATTTTTAAAGCTGTGGATTGTGACATATATTTTGGTATCGCCACAATGCCGACAATGTAACCGATGAGCATGAAGGCTAATGTTGCTTGAGTAAAATAGCGTGCAGTAGATAATTCAATACCCAGCGATTTTCCATAACTGATGATGGTATCACCGGCAAGCACTTCAACGCCTACATATAAGAAGATGGCTACGGCACCTAAAATCAGATGTGGAAATTGGAATACACTGGTCTTATTAACATTCGCTGCTGCCGATCCTTCGCTTTCAACGCTATCATCAATTTCGGGAAGTGAAGAGAATAAAATGGCTATACCAAAAAACACCAACACACCAGCAATAATCATGTAAGGCCCAACAACACGACCGGCAAGTTCATCAAGGGCTGCATTTTTAGAAACTGCATCCATCGAATTTAAACTGGCTTCCAATGCATCCACATTATTTAGAGCGATATATCCGAAAATTAATCCGGCCAGAATTCCCGCTACTTTATTACAAATGCCTACAATGCTTATTCGCATGGCAGCACTTTCTATCGGACCAATGATCGTAACATATGGATTAGAGGCTGTTTGCAACAGAGCCATGCCACCACCAATGATAAAGAGTCCTACCAAAAACATATCGAAGTTACGGGCCTCAGCTGCAGGCACGAAAAGGATAGCTCCTGCGGCCATAACAAACAGACCCAATGACATCCCCTTTTTATAACCGGTCTTTTTTAACACATAAGACGAAGGAATAGCCATTACCGTATAGGCGATAAAAAAAGCTGTGGCAACCAGGTATGATTGAAAATCAGTCTGTAATTCACAAGCAATTTTTAGGTAGGGAATAAGGGTTCCATTTATCCAGGTAACGAATCCAAAAATGAAAAACAGAATTCCGATGATGGTAAGTGACATCAGGTAGCTCGAGGGACGGTTTTGGGTCATGAGTGAAAGGGTTTTAGGCATTCAGAAGTAAACTTCTATTTTTGCACAGGTTTAGTTTTAATGGTAATTACTCACTTTTAATTTATTCAAACAAGTTGAAAAAGGATCAAAAACTTTCTTTGCTAGTAATGGCAGCCGGCATGGGTAGTCGGTATGGCGGCATCAAACAAATTGATGGCTTCGGTCCCAATGGTGAAACCATCATGGATTATTCACTCTACGATGCCATCCGGTCGGGCTTCGATAAAATCGTATTTGTGGTACGGGAAGAAATAAAAGAAACCGTCAAGGAGATTTTCCTTCCCAGGCTGCAGGGCAAGGCAGAGGTTCATTTTGTGGTTCAGTCGTTGGAAAAATTTGTGCCGGCCCAATACCTGCCTATTGTTCGAAAAAAACCATGGGGTACTACCCACGCTATGCTTTGTGGCAAAGAAGTGATAGACGGTCCTTTTGCCGTAATCAATGCCGATGATTTTTATGGCAAAGAGGCATTTGAATCACTGGCAAGTTTCTTTGCTACAGCACCTGAGCACCATCATGCTATGGTAGGTTATACATTGAAAAATGTATTGTCTGAGTATGGGAGTGTTTCACGAGGAGTTGCTGAGCGCGATGCTGAGGGTTACCTCAAAAGCATGAAAGAACATACGGTGATTGCGCGCGAAGGCGATAAAATCATTTCTAAAAATGAAGGCAATATGGAGTTGGATGCCGAAGTACCGGTATCCATGAATTGTTGGGGCTTTCAGGCTGAGGCGTTTGATCTAACTGAAAAAATGTTTGTAGAGTTTGTTGAGAAGAATAATCAAAACCCATCAGCCGAATTTTATATCGCCCTGATGGTAAGTGAGCTCATCAACCAAGGTCTGGGTAAAGTACATGTTCTTTCGGGAGGCAAGACTTGGTTTGGCGTAACTTATAAAGAGGACAAGGAAGAAGTTTCTCAAAAGATCAAAGACCTCATAAATCAAGGTGTGTACCCTTCAAAGCTCTGGTGATCGTTCAGATCGATAATCTCTCAATCAATTTTACAGGTTTTGGTGATTAACTGCTTCCTGGAAGTCATTGCACAGGGCACATTCATCAAACCTTTTGGGTGGAAGGCACATTTTTAAATTAATAATTCTAAGATCATGATCAGAAAATATTTGGTGCTTTATTTCATCCTGATAGGAATCCACGCGTTTTCTCAGCAGGATTCTATAGCGGTTAAATATGCAGCGACTATCACCACAGAAGATTTGAAAGACAACTTATCCATCATTGCATCAGATGCGATGGAGGGCCGTGAAACAGGTAAGCGAGGACAGAAAATGGCAGCGGCTTTTATCGCTTCTTATTTTGAAGAGTTGGGATTAACAGCTCCTGTGGATGGAAATTTTTATCAACCTGTACCGCTCTATACGACCGGTGTGCCGGTGGTTACATTAAAGTCCGGCTCAGTAGAATTCACCAAAGAGGAGTATTTGTATGCAGGCTCTTTTGAAACCGGTGGGTTGATTGATCTTCCTGTGGTGTTTACAGGTGGAGGCACTGAAGAAGAAATTAAAGACATTGATTTAAATGGTAAGGCAGTAATGTTTTTATCAGACCCAAGCATGGCGGTAGCGAATAATTCCTTGCTTGGCGCTCTGCGCGATAAAGGTGCCACCATAATTTTTTCTGTGATTGAAAAAGAAGACGATTTTAAGAGAACTATCAATATGACCAGAAGTTTTGTTGGTGGAAGATTGTCTCTTTTTAAACAAACAACTCCAACAAGTAACACGGGTGTGTTTTATCTTTCTGCTCAAGTTGCTGGAAAAATTTTCAATACGACAATCGATAAGCTGAAGAAAGCAACGGCTGATAAGAAACTGGATAAATTAAAACCTTCAACAATCTCATATTCAGTTGAACAAGTCTATAGAGAAGTAAAGTCTGAAAATGTATTGGGCTTTATGGAAGGTTCTGACAAAAGCGATGAAGTGTTGGTGATCACCGCCCATTACGATCACATTGGTATATCATCACGCGCAGAGGGCGATAAGATTAATAATGGTGCCGATGATGATGGATCAGGCACCGTAGCCGTGATGGCCATGGCCAAGGCTTTTGTTCAGGCTAAAAAAGATGGCAATGGCCCGCGCAGAAGTATTTTATTTATGACTGTTACCGGTGAAGAAAATGGATTGCTGGGATCCCGATATTATACCGATAATAATCCAGTGTATCCATTACGTAATACCGTTGTGAATTTGAATATCGATATGATTGGTCGCAGAGATCCGCAGCATAAAAGTAGTGCACCTTATGTGTATGTGATTGGTTCTGATAAGCTTTCTTCCGAACTGCACGAGCTGAGCGAAACGATCAATAAGACCTACACCAACTTGATTTTTGATTACACCTACAATGATGAGAACCATCCAGAACAGATATACTATCGTTCGGATCATTGGAACTTTGCCAAGAATAATATACCCATCGTATTTTATTTTGATGGTGTTCATGAAGATTATCATAAACCCAGTGACGAGGTGGATAAAATTGAATTTGACTTATTGTCGCTTCGTGCGAAAACAGTTTTTCATACTGCGTGGGGAATTGCTAATCGGGAAAATAAATTGATGATGGATAAGAAGTAAGTCAATTCGAAATCAACATTTCGAAAATGTGTAACTTTGGACATGTCGGATTCGGAGAACAACAAACTGTATCAGGAGCGTATCGAGCTTTTCTCGAAAGTAAATGAATTGGCTGTTTCTTTTCACAATGCAAATCTATCCTCAACTAAAATGGTGTCTATCGATTTTCGTGATGATGATATTTTTAAATTCTTCAACAGTTTATATAAACGAGAAGTAAAATATTTACTTGTGGGTGGCTTTGCGATGGCATTTCATGGCTATGTGAGAGCCACACACGATCTCGATCTTTGGATTAAGGATGATCCGCAAAACCTGGAAAGATTGAAATTGGTCTTTAGCGAAAATGAAGTTTCTGGGTTGGATAAAGTGAGGTCTCTACAACTGGTGGCTGGGGTCACTGAATTTAAAGTAGGCACTTCAGGATTTGTTGTCGATCCGATGACCTCCCTGAAAGCATTTAACGCATTTGATTTTGATGTCTGTTATGAACGAGCGAAGTCAGGGGAATTTAAAGGCATTCAATTCAAAGTGATTCATGCTTTTGATATGCTAAAAGAAAAAGAAGCAACTAATCGTCCAAAAGATCAGGCTGATATTGAATATCTAAAGAAAATTAAGAGAGAAGAAAATCCAGATTAATAAAGCTAAAAGACTTTATCTTCTAAGCACCTACTTCTTGATTCTAAAAAGGAACATGCACGTGTCGCTCTGCATGATAGCTTGAGCGCACCAGGGGACCTGACTCCACGTATTTCAACCCGCGCTTCAATCCTTCTTCTTTATACATGGCAAATACATCCGGGTGTATAAATTCAGCTACTTCCAAATGCATTTTTGTTGGTTGCAGGTATTGACCTAGTGTGAGAATCATTAGTCCATGCTCAACTAAGTCATCCATAGCTTTGTATACTTCTTCTTTGGTTTCACCAACGCCCAGCATAATTCCAGACTTTGTTCTCTTGCCAGCTTCGCGCGTTCTCTTGATCTGCTCAAGACTGCGATCGTATTTGGCTTGAGGCCTTACCATTCTATACAATCTGCCGACTGTTTCCATGTTATGAGAAACCACTTCTTGTCCGGCTTCAATCATGTGATACAAGGCATCCCAATTTCCCTTTGTGTCGGGGATTAAGGTTTCAATGGTTGTGTGTGGACTTGCTGCTTTAGTTTGAACAACAGTCTGGTACCATATTTCGGCACCACGGTCTTTTAATTCATCGCGGTTTACAGAAGTGATGACTGCGTGTTTCACTCCCATGAGTTTGATTGCTTCTGCTACACGGGCAGGTTCGTCTGTATCATATTCAGTAGGGCGTCCTGTGGCTACAGCACAAAATGTGCAACTGCGTGTGCACACATTTCCTAAGATCATGAAGGTGGCTGTGCCTTCGCCCCAGCATTCACCCATATTCGGGCAATTGCCACTTTCACAAATGGTGTGAAGTTTATGTTCGTCAACTAGCTTGCGCACTTTTGCATACTCAGGCCCAATGGGCAACTTTACACGAAGCCAATCTGGTTTGCGTCTTTTAGTTTCTTCTTTTGATATGACGGGTAATTCAATCATTCTTGAGTAGTTAGTCTTTAGCTCTGAGTCAATAGTATTTTACTTGGGACTCATTACACAGGACTATAAACTATTTACTTGCCAATAAGTTCCTTGTATTGATCGGCAGAAAGAAGGCCACCTACTTCGCCTGCGTTGGTGATAGAGACTTTAACCATCCAGCCTTCACCATACGGATCACTGTTTACTTTTTCAGGAGCGCTATCCAATGATTTATTAAACTCAGTTATTTTTCCGCTCACGGGCATGTATAAATCTGACACGGTCTTAACAGCTTCTACGGTGCCAAATACTTCGTGCTGTTTCACGTCCTGACCAACAGAAGAGATATCGACATATACAATGTCACCTAATTCATTTTGAGCGAAATCGGTGATGCCAATGGTGGCAGAGTCGCCTTCAATATTGATCCATTCGTGGTCTTTGGTGTACTTTAGGTCTTGAGGGATATTCATATCATGGAATAATTTAAGGCCCAAAAATAGTGAAACCCTTGTTCTATTGGGCCAAATTAAATATGATTTTTATACCTCCCCGGGTGGTAGATCTGCGGAATGAATTGGTTACCAGTGGCTCATTGATGGTTCGTTCCAGATATCCCTGTATTCTCAATTTTTGATTGATGAGATAACTCACGTTGGGGCGAAGCTGGAAGTTAACATTACCGTTTGTGATGGTGTTCACCTCATCAATTTTGCGCTGGATAGTTCGGTTATTGGCGATGCTCATATTTAGCTGAAAGGTAACGTCATTCTTTAAAGTAATAACACGACCATTGTCTTTGAAAGGTAGTTTCATATTCACTTTAGTATAGCCCACATCAACAGACCAGTCTTTACTATTCAATTCAGTGATTTGCGAGTTTGAAATATTGAGGGCCAGGTCTCGTTTAGTTTTGTATTCAAAGCGAACATTGAGTTTACTTTTGGTGCGGAAGTTTACACCAACCAAAGGTGCAAATTGTTCGCTGATCATCACCTGACTGATTACATACACCGGAATCAATTCACCTTTTGAGTTTGTGGCTGATGCAAACTGACCATTGTTATAATCTTCAATGGGCGTGCTGATTCCAACATCGACATATTCCATTGAATTGGTATAATTCACCACCGAGAAGCTTGAACTATAGGCATGGTTAAGTGTAATGGATTGAAAAATATCTTTAAGTCCCTCCAGTTTGTTTAATCCAGAGTAATCAATTCGCCAGTTAGGAAATGGAATAGCTGGGAACGGAGAGAGGTTAACCGTTTCAGCAGATTTCCCTGTATACGCTGCAATGAATGCAGGTATCAACACATCCTGTGAGCGTGTTTCGTAAGAATTACCTGTGATGGTAGTGAATCGCTCTTGCAGCGTACCTATATTTTCTGAAAATTGATTGAAGACTGTGGAGTTAACACTTCCATTATTTTTAAATGCTGTGTTGATGGAGAGAATTGAAATTTTATAGGAGCCCATCCGGCTCGGACTAAGTGACTCATAGGCACTTCCAGTAGAATCTATCCGGAAGATTTCCTGAAAGGAAGTTGTTGAATTCTTTTTTACGTCAAGTTGAATTTTGAACGAAGCCGATGGCTCTATGCTCGCGCGCAAGCTCAAGTCTTTCGTTTGCACTTGACTAAATGGCGTGGTTAACTTGTCACTTTTTGAAAGCCAACCATTGGCTGCCGCTTTTTTCTGAAAGTCAGATTCCTGCTGGCCAAGTACAAATCCCCAACCAGGCGCATTCCAACCTTTGTCCATTCCAAAAAGATATGGAGTAGGCGTAAAGCCAGGAAGAATAGTTCCCTGCGAAAGCGTATAGGTGCCTGTAACATTTCGAACCGACATAATGAGTCGCAACAATGATTTAACTACTTTCAATTCTGGAGGCCGCTTCACTGTGTCTGGTTGTGTGGGTTTTTGTTGTGTAGATATAGAGCTTGGTCGCGCAGGTGTATTGATCTTTTTCAGGAAGCCGATTTTGTTGTACAGCTTAACAATATCAATTTTTCCATTCAAGCCTTGCTCTTGTGCATTTTGAATAATGTTTCCCAGTCGAAGGCTGTCTACTTTTTCCAATGGCCCGGCCCTCCAATTATAACTTACATTGTAACGATATTCTGCTCCCAACCAATCAACCAAAGGAATTTTCTCAAAGGGAAGTGTATAATTGGCGGTGATGTTTTGATTGAAGTTTTTCATACGACCAAAATTCTTCAGATTATCAATCACTATTTTGACTGAGTCTTCATTATCAAGATCACCATCGGGCTCATCAATAATGGCATTGGCTTGTGAGCTGTAATCCAATGTAAGGGCTTTACTTAAACTCCACCTCACGTTATACGATCGGTTGAACACAAAGAATTTTTGAAAGTTAGGTATTGAGCTTGCTGCATCAGTATTGGCATTGCGATAAATCATTTTACTAAATGACCGATCTAAATCACCGCGAATAGAAATATTGGATGGCAATGGATTGAAATTGAAATCCTTGATTAGTTTCCAGGCGGGTGAAGACAATGCTTTTGAATCTTTGAAGGGCTCAAAGCCTTTAAACTTGGGTGAATATTGCCAGGCTACAGCGCCTTTATAATTTCGCCTGGTGTTTTCCTGCAAGTTGAAATTAGTTTGTGTTGCCTCGCTGTATGCATAGGTGAATGAAAAATTTTCGATGTCGTAAATATGCGATCTGGCATCTTTATTTAGTTTCACTTTTCGTACGTTCGAGAAATTTAAACTTCGCCTGACCGATTGATCCTGAATAATTTTCAGGTATGCCTCTCGCTCTGCATCTGTATTGAATGATTTTAATGCGGCCGCCAACCGCAAGTCCGGGTTGGCAGGATCATAGTTAGGATTGATCGTAGTATTTTCATAGCTGATGAACATTGGAATCTTCAACCCGGTCCATTGCGGCAGTAACTTATCCACATTGATGTTGGCCGAAATGTCATACGAAGTAGTTTCACCTCGGGCACGCTCAGAAATTTTTGATTGCGCTCCACCATATCCAAAACTGATATGTCTTAATGATCCGGTAACAGTACCTAAATCGGCAAGCTTGGTATTCAATACAACATTCGTTGCCCAGCCTGCCGTGCGATCAAAATCGGTAAGGCGCAATTCATTAGCCCATAGACAAACATCAAATGCTTTGGCATCATCGCTTCGTGGGTTGCGCACGCCAATCATCATCATTCGCACTTGACTAAGATCAGGTCTTCCTAATATTCGTATTCCGTGTTTGCCAACACCTCGTGGTCCTTCCTGAGGATACAAAATCCCTAAGTTATAACCTTCCCGATCTCGCTGTGCTTTCAACGCATAAAGCTCATTTAAGTCTAAATCAATTTGATTTTGATCTGGCCAGATAATCGATATATCACGACCGTTATCACCGGCTGGAGTAATCTTCAGCGGCAATTCAATCTCATAATAGTTTTCATCAAAGTCTGTTCCCAGGCGAACAAATGCAGTGAGTTGATTGTCCTGTAAGTTGTTTTGGAGATTGGTGCTGTGTGCACTCAAAAACATTTTAAGTCGACCATAATTAAAAAAATCCATCGACACGTTTTTGAAGATCGAACGGGCGTCTCCATCGGGCAATTCTTTTACACATAGCTGAACGGATTGCTCATTTAATCTTCGTTGCGTTACGGAAGTGTTATCACGATCGCGTCTCAGGGGTTCAACATAGGCAGGCTTTACGTCATTGCCTTTTCCATTTTCTTCAACGTTTACAACAGACACAGCAAAGTTATCCAGGTTGGGTTCAATGGGTTCACCAAATCGTGACTCTTGCAGGTTTCCGGTGTAGCGCCTCCAACGATTGCCCACAGCACGGAATTTTGACATGCGCAAAACAACGGGTTGTGTAAACCCGGTTAAGTACATGCGTGCATAGCGAATTGATTTAAAGCCTTCCAGGTTTCCTACTTTTTCATCAAAGCCCCTTACAGGAATACGGAACAGATACCAGGTTACTTCGTCACCATTTACGGTGTTTGTAACTTTATCTACAATGAATCTATTTCCTACCTGAAGTGTATTTGGCTTCAAATCGATGTTGTAGGTGTAGTACTCTTCTAAATCACTAAGTGTATTATCTTGATTAAGATCTTCGTTTTCAGGAATGGTTGTTCCTGATTGCGCAAAATCTTCGCTGCCTGATGATACCGGTGTGTTGTTTTCATGATTGTTAAAGTTTTTGTATCGTTCAAGAATCTTAGCATCATTTTGATCGAATTCGGTGCTTAGAAAATATTTGAAATCATCCGCAGAAGGATCTTGTAAAGCAATGGTTTGTGCCGAAGGATCAGTAATCTTATTTAAAAAATCGTTTCTGAATTTATCTGCTTCTTTGGTGCTTCCAGCGCCATCCAGACCTACGTCCTGATTGGGTCTTGAACTGGCATTATTGTCAAACGCGTTGTTGAGGTATTGCTGATTCGTGACATAGCCCCAATTATTTTCTGTCACATTTGCCGGTGAGAGATCACCATCATTGGGCAAGCCATTTTCGAATGCATGTTTACCATCACGCATCAGATCTTCGGATAAACTTCCTAAATGAAATACCACTTGGCCTCCAGTCGTGTTTGGCTGTGATTTTTTTCCATCATTGATTTCACCATTTTTCGAATTTATGAATGGATCCATCAACCAGAACTCCAGGTATTCCACATTGGCTTTATCAAAATCAACTTCGGTGCGGATAGCCGTTGTGATGCCAGCCCAGTTGCTGGCGGGATCTTTTAATGTTCCATCAGCATTAAGATCAAAGTTATAATTGTAAGGCCCGCGTTCAGCAGGATAATAAGCCAGATCAAAAATCTGTTCGTAAAAATTTCCGATATAGGGGTCGAAGTATGGGAAGATTTCCTTTGGTGGCACTGGCCTTACATAGTGATTCTCTAAATCTTTTTCTGTGATATTGTTTGGTTTAAATCTGGAGCCACTACCCGTTCGATAAAAAAGATTATCAATCGTGTACCAGGCCAGCTTAGCTCTTTTATAACCTGCCCGAGTGTCATTCGGTGATCCAAGACTTTGATCAAATCGATTGTCGCTTGTCTTGGGAGTTGTTGAAAGCTTCCATGAAGCTGGAGAAAGCAGGCTGTAAGGCGTTGCCGTATTTTCAAAGTCATCGATAAAAGAAGTGCCCTCACCATCTACAATATTTGAAGTACCGGGAAGAAGTTGAGCAAATTCTGCACTGAGCGTTACCGTAGATTGTTCTTTGGTTTGCAAGAATGGAAGAGCATCAACAGCTTTGGTAAGCAAGCGTGAATTTTTTCTCACGTTCAGATCCAGTCCATACTGTAGGTTTCGGGCTGGTTCTGTTCCAATAAGATTACGGCTGATGAGAGGACGTTCGTTGTAATACAGAAGTGTTGAACCAATGTTGATATCATCACTGAGTTTATAATCCAGGCGAGTTCCCAGCAACGATCGCGTCTGAAAAGCGAAAGGGTCTTGTTGCTCATAGGTAATTTCAAGGTCTTTGCCAGAGCTAAGAATGCCTTCATTTAAAATAGTGACTTTGCCGAATGTATAGTCAACGGTGTAATCGGTTCCTTCGCGGAGTGGAGAACCACCCGCATACACTTTCACCGAGCCTTGCGAAATATTAAATCCTTGTATAATGATATCTTTTCCCGAGCCGGCTTTGAAAGAACCGGTCAGATAGAATTTATTTTTTGTTGCAAATAACTCAGCTTCTGCCTTGGTGGTGCGATAGAGTGTGTCATACACATATTTATTAATCAACTGATCGCGAACGGTGGGATTGGTTTCCTTAGCGAAAAGATTTCGCAAGGCTTTGTTAAGGGGCTCCAGGTAGGGAAAGATAATTAATCCGGTTTCGGTGTTCACCGTAATTTTTTCTACAAAGTCAAAGTTACCATCAGGTTGAGGATCGTTGTATGGATTGAGTCGATCCAAACCGAACACTTGAATCAACTGCTGTGTGCGGGCATAATCTCCTTCTTGCAACTGCGGGTTGTCAATACCGGTGCGGTCATCACGATAAATTACCCGAAGTTGAAATCCTTCACGGGTGAGTTGGCTCACGTTCAGGTTGTAGATGTTTTTCATCATCAGATTCCACGTAGGATAGATTTTTCCTTGCGAATCTTTGATACTGATCTTGCGTGGCCTGAGCATTTTTAAATAGACCACTTCATCTTCAGGCTTATTGGCATATTCTTCGGTTAGTTCTCCAACTTTATACACTCTGCCGTTGTAGGTGTATTCGAATGCAATGGCAAGTGCTTCATCATTTTGCAACTTGCGTTGAAGGGTGAGGTAGCCAAGTTCTTTGTTAAATGTGAATTCAGTAGGCGAAAGTTTTCTGGCGCTGGTAATTTTTTCAAAGTCGGTACCATTTACCATTCCCAGTCCTTCCAGAGCCTGATTAATACCATCACTATTCGCAGAGATGGTTCCTAATTTATCAAATAGGTTGTTGGCTGCATTTGAAGTAGGGGAGCGTGGTGCAACATTAGAAGTAAAAAGATCTTTGCGGTAAATCTTATCAGACTCACCCATATCCATAAAGCCGACTACGTTGCGCAGCGTTTGTGTGTCATTTTGACGATTGAGCAGATATACCTCCACGCGAGTAACGTTTATACCCGAAGTAATTTGTGGCAATGTGCCTAACCAGGTTTCAAAATTATCGCGGAAGAATTGACCTAAAAAAAAGTGACGGTTTTCATCATAGTTTGATCCGACAA
>JANOUH010000215.1:0-15698 GCA_031416795.1 Cytophagales bacterium
TGGAGTTTTTAAAATCGGCAATCAACTTTTTTATCTCTTCGATTTCTTCTGCATTGTTGTTGAAGCCTTTCATCGCAGGTTCTTGTCCATGTCGCTCCAGCGGAATAAGATCTGGATTTCGTGATATCCGTTGAGTAAAACTACTGATTTCAAATGTAGATCGATAGCTTCTTAAAAGTTTGACGGTATCGCCATGCGGAAATACCCGTTCAATGCTTTCGGATGAAGAAGCACTGTATGGGTTTACAGTTTGATTCACATCACCCAGTATCGTCTTCTTGCATTTGAATAGCCGCGACAGCACCGAATACTGAACGGGTGTGTAGTCTTGCATCTCATCCACCAGCAAGTGCTTTACATGATCATAAGTTTGCGCACCTTCCAGTCTGATCTTACAATAGATCAATGGGAACACATCAGCATATTCTAGCGTGTCTCCATGCATCATATTAAATAATTCTGGTTTATCGATCCACGAATAAAAATCCCGGTATAGATCCAGTATATTATTGGTCTTGAACATGCGCGGCACTGTTTGCCAGATTTGATTTTTTTCGTGACCAGTCAGCTTGCGCTGCACTTCGTTGCGTACATGTTGCGATATGTCTTTCACTACTTCTGGTGTGCGCTTCAATAGCGGTATACGATGATAGGATTTGAAACGTTCGAGGATAAACGGAAATGGAACGACTACTTTACCTACGCGCACTTCGGTGAAGGTAAAGAAATTGTTTTCTAAGTGAATGATGTATTGATTGAGCTTACTCAAAAACTCAAACGTGGATTTAAATTGAATACGTTCAATAAACTTCGGATCGGGTTTCTCCAGTAGGCAAGATACCTGTTGAAAGAAAGTCTGAAACTTAAATTTGTCTTCGAGTACTTCAGTGGCCAACTCTTCCATACCCATTTCAGGAATCTGTTCTTCCCCCAATTCGGGTAACACGTTGGAGATGTAATCGGCAAATACTTTGTTGGGAGAAATGATGAGCACATCTTTCGCAGCAAGTTCATCCCGGAAACGGTATAACAAAAAAGCAATGCGATGTAAGGCAATACTAGTTTTACCTGAGCCCGCCACACCTTGTATGATCATCACCGGTGCCGTTTCATTTCGGATCACCGCATTCTGATCGCGTTGAATGGTGGCGACAATGTTTTTCATCTTGTCGTCACTCGATTTGCTCAACTCTTTTTGCAACAGATCATCATGAATGTGCACATCGTTTTCGATCATGAACTCCATGTGACCTTCGCGGATTTTATATTGACGTTTGCGTTCGATCGTTCCGCTGATTTTACCGGATGGAGTTTGGTACCACGCTTCGCCTAATTCAAAATCATAGAACATGGACGAGATGGGAGCGCGCCAGTCGTAAATCAAGTTAGCTTTCTGTGTTTCATCGGTGAATGTATGAATGCCGATGTACACGGGATTACTTTCTTCACTAGTCACGAAATCGATACGACCGAAATAAGGAGAGGCACTCAGCTTCATCAACTTCTTTTTACGTGCTACTGCAGATTCGCCAGTAAAAGCCATGCGATTGATGGACTGAACGGCAGCCACCATGTCGGCTTCATCCATTCCGGATCGATGCTCATGGATGTATTCTTTATTTTGCCGAAGTTCTTCCGAGAATTGTTTGACGCGATCATCGGACCTTCTGATGGCGAATAGTAACTTCTCTTTGATTTCTTCCAGGTATTCCCGCTCTTCCTGCTCTGTTGTATTCCTCATCTGACCTTTTTCGCGATAAATAAAATACAAAGGTACGGCTCTTCCTTCAATTTATTTTGTATAAACGATCGAATGAAAATTGTATCGGATTAATATCCAGTCTAAGGTTTATGATTTATAGTATCTGAACTGATGTAACAAGTGAAAAATGTTATAAAACCTCAGTCCAAAAAAGTAGGTAGAGTGGTTATTTTTTCTCCAGACCAGCTTCCATCAATAGAGTCAGCAATACAAACTTGATCCCATCAGCTCCTTTATCGTTGAGCCACCATTCGTCCAGCGAATGTTCATGATCACTTTTTCCACCAGCACCTACCGTGATGGCAGGAATGCCATGGGCGATGGGAATGTTGGCATTGGTGGAAACAATGGTAAGTTGTGGATTGGTAGTAAACTGTTTTGCTGCTGCCAAGGCTCGTTGCACCAACGGTTCTTTTTCTGATGTGGTGCCCGAAGGTCTGTAACCAATTCTTTCCAGGTGAAGTGTTAATGTAGATCCTTTCTTTATACCCGAATTGTAATCATCCACACCTCGTTTCATTGATGTCTTAAAAATGGAATCGATCTTTTTTAATTGTGACGGGCTTTCAGATCGCATGTCCACTTCAGCCCATGATTCGAATGGAATAGAGTTAACAGAGGTGCCACCTCCCGTGCGGCCCACATTAAAACTGGTTTTTATTCCGGTCGATGTAAATCGTGCAGCTTCATCCGCAAAGTAATTCATTGCCTTGGCCATCGCATGATGTGGATTACCTAAACCAAACGCACCCCACGAATGGCCTCCAGGTCCGTTGATCATGGCTTTGTAACGCACTGAACCTAACGCACCATTGACGATACCATTAATCTCTGTACCATCAATCGCAATCCACGAATCAATCTTGAGTTTGCTTTTCTCTATGATAAATTTAACACCTTGAAGATCACCGAGGCCTTCTTCGCCAACGGTTGCTACAAAAAGCACATCATCATTGGTTTCGATGTTCGCTTTCTCCAACACTTTTAAGACCGTGAGCATGACAATCAAGCCACGCGTGTCATCGGAGATGCCCGGTGCATAGAGTGTGTCACCTTTTATTTTTACAGTAACATCCGTCCCTTCAGGAAATACAGTATCGAGGTGAGCATCCAGCACAATAGTTCTTCCTCCTTTTTTTCCTTTACGTAGGGCGAGAACATTGCCGATCGAGTCAATCCAGACTTTGTCCGGACCAGCAGCTTCCAGCATTTTCTTATAGTACTGCGCTCGAACAGATTCTTTAAACGGTGGCGCAGGCACTTCATTAAGTTCAATGTGTTCCTTACGGGTAATGGGCTCCAGGTTGTCGATGATCGCGAAAGCTTCATTGACCCGTTTGTTCTTCACTAAGACCTGAACTTGTTGGGTGTACGAATCTCCTGTTTTCTTTTGGGCCCTTATGCCCAGTGGTACGAACAAGAGAATGGTTAAAAGGATTGAAAGGGAGTAAAAATATATTTTCATGGATGCAGTATAATCGAAGAGGTTCTGTTTTTTTCAATAGTACGAAAAAGTGTTGAGCCTTAACACCATTTATTTATTTCAATTAATCATATTGGAATGAAGGATGTAATTTCTATTTCAGTCCGTATCTTTATTCTCTTTAAACCCGTCTCCATTCATGTTAACACAGCTTGAACTATTGCGCTATAGCCGGCAGATTTTACTGCCGGATTTGAAGCTGGAAGGTCAGGAAAAAATAACCCGGGGAAAAGTTTTAGTAGTTGGTGCCGGTGGACTTGGGTCGCCCGTATTGTACTACTTAACGGCAGCCGGAATTGGAACCTTGGGTATCCTGGATTTTGATACAGTATCGATCAGTAATTTGCAACGGCAAATCCTTTATGGAACAAAAGATATTGATGAGCCTAAGACCACTAAAGCAAATCAGCGTCTTTCTGATTTGAACCCTCACGTAAAAATTGAAATACACCATTGTGTTTTGAATTCTGAAAATGCCATGCAGATCATTGATGGGTATGATGTAGTCGTTGATGGCTCTGATAATTTACCAACTCGCTATTTGGTGAATGATGCTTGCGTGTTATTGGGGAAGACATTGATCTATGGTGCTATTTTCCAATTTGAAGGACAGGTGAGTGTATTTAATCAGTTGCTTTCTGATGGAGCACGTGGACCTAATTATCGTGATCTTTTTCCAGAACCTCCGCCACCGGAAATGGTTCCCTCGTGCAATGAAGGAGGAGTGTTAGGGGTATTGCCAGGTATTATCGGTTCGATGCAAGCCAACGAAGCGATCAAAGTAGTGGCTGGAATTGGCAAGACATTGAGTGGCCGGCTTATGATTTATGATAGTCTTGATTTTACGGTTCGGTTTCTAAATTTCAAACCAAATCCTGCCAACCCGGTTTCAGGGCCATACCCAACAATCAATAAGCTGATCGATTACGAAGCGTTCTGTAATCCTGCACTTCATTCAATAGAAAAAAATCTTGATGAAATCAGTCCCTCAGATTTAAAAGACCTTTTAGATTCCGGTAAGAAGATTCAACTTATTGATGTACGTGAGCCTTTTGAATTTGAGATCGTCAATATTAAAGGGTTAAATATGCCGCTGAGTAAAATAGAGGAGAACATAAATTTAATTCAGCGCGAAGGCCCTGTTGTTATTCTATGCAAAAGCGGTGGACGCAGCAAGGCTGCCATAACGTTGTTGCAAACTCATCATGGTTTTAAAAACTTGTTGAATTTAAAGGGCGGTATTCTGCAATGGATCGCAGAAGTAGATCCTCGATTACCAAAGTATTAGAAATGTTCCGTCAGCCTTCAACGGTTTCCTTTAACGCATATTTTTCCGGGTCATTTTCAAACGACATTTTACAACCATCGCAGCTGAAAAAATAATCTTTTCCGTTGCAAGGGATAACGTGCTTGGCTGTACTTTTTTGAATGGGGATATTGCAAACCGGATTGATAAAATATTCATCCATGCTCAGTTTAGATCCTGAACCTTTATCTTCCTTCTTGTCTTCGCGCAAATGAGTAATGATTTCCGCGAGTATGCTGATGGCTACCTCCTTCCGGAAGTTTCGCGTTGATGTTGAGACCGGCCGGGGTTTTGATCCGCTTCAGTTCTTTAACAGTTACTTCAAGCTTTTTGAGTTCATGGTAGATCGGGTTTGCCCTGCGGTAGCTCGATACGAATGAAATATAATCACTGTCAGAATGTACAGCCTCCAACAACGCCTGAGCATCGTTTTCACCTTGTGTGCAAACAACAACGTAGGTATTAGCTGTTATGAGTCCAGGTTTCAACTGATCATCATCAATCAAACGGTCTGCATCGGGAAAGGCTTCTTTCTCTACTCCCTTGGATAAGGCAGTAATTTCATATCCAGTGGCCTTGCCAAGTTTACACAAAGCTCTGGCTATTTGCGACTTTCCTAAAATAATGATGTGTGGTCGTGGCAACACCGGTCAATATAAATCGAAACAGCGCCTCCACTTTGACAGGTCATATTATAAGAGACCACACCATGTTTAATTACTTCATCCGAGCCTGGTGTGATGCTTACCTTGTTGAATTGCCAGAAAGGCTTCCTTCAAAATAATTCCACGCGTGCAACCACCACCAATCCACCCTATGATGGTCCCGTCCTGGAGAATGATTGCTTTATCTCCAGGCTTCCCGCTGGAAGGCACAATGCGATTCACCACCATGGCCACAGCAAAAGGATTTTTCTCTTTCAGGAGACGAGTGTAGTTATCTAAAAAATCGTTAGACATCGGTCAGGTAATTTTCAAGTTCTAAAATACTTTCCAGATTATGAGCAGAGCGGAACACATCGATCTCCGGCAGGGCGGCACTCATTCCCCGCGCGAGTGGCTGATACCCAATCACTCCTTTTAAAGGATTCAACCAGATCAACCTCCGCGTTCTGCGCTTTATCTTACGTAATTCATTTACCAGTAGTTCTGGTTCCCCGGTATCGAGTCCATCGCTCAACATAATGGTCATCGATCTTCCCTGTAGGGTACGTTTGCTAAAGGTGTCATTAAATGTTTTCAGGCAATCGCCAATCTTGGTGCCACTCGACCAATTGTCGGTATTGGATGACAGGAGTGCAAGCACATTCTCCAGACTCTTTATTTTTAAAAACTCCGTAATGCGAATCAGTTTCGTGCTGAAAATAAAGGCTTCTATGTTTTGAAAGTGGGAACGCAGTGCCAGGATAAATCGCAATAGAAAGAAACTGTACTTATCCATCGAGCCACTAACATCGAGCAAAATAACCAAACGATTTTTTGTGGGCTTTTTATTTTTAAATTTCAACTCCAGCATGGCACCACCACTGCCGATATTGTTGCGAATAGTTTGACGCAGGTCTAGCCTTCCTTTTGTAGTGGAGCTTTTAAGTTTCTTCTTCAAACGTCTGCTCATCTGCTTCCACAAGTCCATCGCCAGTTTTTCTAAATATTCTGAATCCATTTCAGATAATTTGGAGAAATCTGTTTTGCGCAGGGTTTCGGTGGCATTGGCTCCGGATACATTTTTACCTTCTTCACAACCTTCCTTAGCATTCCCTTTTCCCAACAATACCAATGAACGCTGCGTTTGCTTTTGCCGGTTCGACTGATTCTTCATGTCCATCCTGCTAGTGACGGAAGCTTTAGGTAGTCCCCAGTAATCATTGAACAGTTGAGCGAACAGCTGCGTGTTTTCTTTTGAACTACAAAAGATAGCTTTTAATGCGTAGCGAAAAACTTCTTTGTCGTTGATTATTCCTTTTGAAGCGATGGCTAATGCCTCTTGCGTTTCCCGAATGCCGACATTCAATTCATGGGCACGTGCATAGGCGGCAAAGCCAAGGATGGCCTGAGTAATGCTTTCGTGGGATTGGTAATTCGGCTTCACAGTTCGTTTGCTTCTCGGTACTTTTTCGTTATGGGGTTTGAGCTATAATTAATTACAGTACACAGCTATTCATTCGCTTCTTGCAAAATATTGAATATCCCCTCCGTTTTTATTTTTTCAGTATCTGTGAGTGACTTCAGCACAGAACCTTGTGTCATGCTAAAAGATTCTTCATCTAATCTCTTTCTACCTAATGCATGTAGACTCATCGCCCAGTCCAGCGTTTCAGAAATACCTGGCGATTTTTCCAGATGCTTACTTCGCAACACATGAATTACTTTTACAATCTGCTCAGAAAGATGTTGATCAATTTCCGGAAGGTGCTTGTGAATAATTTTCAACTCTTTGTTGAAATCCGGATAATTCACCCAATGGTATAAACAACGTCTGCGCAATGCATCACTTAGTTCACGCGTGCGGTTTGAAGTAAGTATTACAAATGGGGGATGAGTGGCTTTAATGGTACCAAATTCCGGTATACTGATTTGATAGGCAGAAAGAAGTTCCAGAAGGAAAGCTTCAAATTCTTCATCCGCCCGATCTATCTCATCAATCAGCAGCACAGGAGATTTTTCTTTGCCCGAGATAGCCTTGAGTAAGGGGCGAGGCATTAAAAATTCTTCACCAAAAATATGTTTCTCTTTTTCAGTTTCTGTCTTCTCATTCGACTCCTGTATTTTGATGGAAAGCAATTGCTTTTGATAGTTCCATTCATACACGGCAGAGTGCACATCCAATCCTTCATAGCATTGAAGCCGGATCAGATCGGTGCCCAGGTATGCGGCAAGAATATTAGCCACTTCAGTTTTACCCACGCCCGGATGCCCTTCCAGTAACAACGGTTTCTGAAGGTTTGTCATCAGGAATAAAATCGTGGCGAGCTCTTCGTCAACCACGTAACCCAACCGATCAAATGACTCAACAAAAGCAGAAACCTCTTTTATCATGATTCGTTTTTATCATCTTTATCTTCCTTCTCTTTTCCTCCGAAAAGTCCGCCCACGGTACTCTTCAACACGGAGCCCACCATGGATGCTCCGCTCATTTTATTGTCTACTTCTTTGCCCGCCAGTTTATCTTTAAAGTTATTCACAAACTTCCCCAGCAATTGGTCTGAAACATCTTTGATCAGGCGCGCGCCAAACTGTGCCAGCATGCCAACGATGGAAATGTCCATAATAAACTTTACGGCAGTAGTATTGCCGCCTTTATCGATCAGGCTTCCATTCATGGTCATATCTGCGCTTCCTTTTCCTTTGGAGTCAACGCCTTTTCCTACCAATGTCATTTTATAATGGGTATGATCCATTTCGGTAATCGTTATCTCACCATTATAACTCGCTTTCACAGGACCAAAAGAAGTAGTGACCTGACCTTTATAATTTTTGTCGTCAATTTTTTCAGTAAGAGATGCTCCCGGAACACACTCAACGATCTTGGTTGGATCGCTTAAGTATCCCCAGACTTTTGCAATTGGTTCTTCCAACTCAAACTCTTTTTCAATAGTAGTTTTCATTTTCTTAATTCTTAATTTTTCTCAATAAGTAAAAATAAGACGACTTCATCTGCCTCTTTATTTTTATCAAGCCCATCGCACCAGAACTTTATCATTGGCCAGCATTGAAAACGGATTAGGAATTTAACAAATCTTAAGACTATCGTCAGCCGAAACAGAAATATTTTTTTACAGAGGGTTATCCGAATGCGAGACCGTTAATGGTGGCCAGGTGTTGTTTAACAACTTTCCAATTTTCTCCATGGTTCATAGAGATAAAGAGATTACCGTTATTGGTGCCAAAAGCAAGTATTTCTCCCTGGTGTACAAATGCGTGACGCAATACCAGATCAAAACAATAGGAGCGAGGAAGTCCATTCATTATGGAGTTCCAGTTTTCTCCTCCATTGGTCGTTTTACATACGGTAAGTTTTAATTCATTCGGAAGACGCACTTCGTCACTTTGTGCAGGGATGACCCATGCTTTTTTTGGGTCATACTCATCAATTGCTAAAGCAAATCCGTAAAACGGGAAGCCATTTTTTCCGCTCACATCACTCCAACTTTCACCACCATTTACAGTTCTAAAAATTCCGCAATGGTTTTGTTGCCAGATCACGTCTGGGTGTGAAGTACAAAGTATCATCCGGTGTGGGTCATGACCGACTTCGGCTTTGGGATTTGGCAAATAGGTGGCAACTAGTCCATTATTTCTGGCATGCCAGGTTTTACCACCATCGGTGGTTTTAAAAACACCGGCACAGCTCACTCCGATATAAACACAATTGCTATCTCTGGGATCAACCATGATCGAATGGATGAAAGGGAAATCCTTTCCTGCTCCAAACCATTGGTTATTATCAAGCCGGCTTGGGTGATTCCATAGACTTTCTTTTAATTGCCAGGACTTGCCATGATCAGGACTATAAAACAAACCACCCGGTTCAGTGCCTAACCACAAACAGCCAGGCTTGTCAACACCGGCATGTTGCATGATCCAAAGCTTTTTTAGAGAAGCAGGTACATCTGGGCGATGGAAATGATTTTTATAGTTGGGTATGCCGGCCTCTGTCCAGGTTTTTCCTTCGTCTTTGGAGTAATGCAACTTCTCACCCCAATGGCGATGCGAAATTCCTGCCCACCAGGTGTTGTCGCGCTCATCAACGTAAGCTAAAGAAACAGGTAATCCAGTGAAATGAACACCAACAATATTCCAACTTGCATTTTCCTCTATCAAAACAACAAGTCCTTTAGAGGTGGCGGTCAGGAGTTTGGTTTTCATGATTCTAATTTATGAAAGGTAGAGCGAGGTAGTAATTAAGAATCATTACGTTGAACGATAATGAAGGCTAAAGATCATCCACCTGACAAGGCCTGAAAAATCAGCAACTCATCGTTGTTTTTTACCGTGTCGCTTAATTTTGTCCGATTCTCGATTAAATTTCCTCGAACAAAAATATTAACATGCTTTCGCAATGCCCCATCATCTTCGATCAGGTAATTAGAAATGCCAGGGTGAATTTTTTCGATGTTGTTCAACACTTCTCGTACCGTATCTCCTTCAATTTCAATTTCAGTGAGTGTTGGAAAAAAACGTTTTAACGCAGAGGTAAATCTTATCTTAGCCATGAACTTTTAACTTTCACCTTACTTTCTGACGAACATTCACAAAGGTTTGTATCGGCTTGCATTCAGGTTTGCTTTGTTTCAACTTTACAGTGTAATCAAATGTAATTTTTTTTCTAAACTCAAACAAGATGAAAGAGTTGCTCGCACAAATTCAACCCTGGACGGCAAAAAAGAAGCAAGTAGCATTAGCAAGGGTAGTTCAAACCTGGGGTTCATCACCTCGCCCTGTGGGGTCTGCCATGTTTATTTCGGAAGATATGGAAATGGTTGGTTCGGTAAGCGGAGGTTGTGTAGAAGGCGCTGTGTTGAAAGAAGCTAAATCGATTATGGGAACTGGTAAAGGAAAGCATGTTCACTATGGCGTGAGCGATGAAGATGCATGGGCTGTTGGATTGAGTTGCGGAGGGAAAATTCAAGTATTCATTCAGTCATGGATCTCGAAAGGCTCCTCACAAGATGTGGAAGAAAAACTCCAACAATTATTATCAGAAAATAAAAGCTGCATTCTGATAACAACACTAACGGAGGAAAATCAAAATACACTATTGATTCCCGATGGAAATTCATTTGGTGTGGAATTACCTCAGGATGTTTTGAAAAAATCGTTGGAGTCGTTTGAGCAGCGTAAACATGAGATCATTACCGTAGGAGAGGTACCTTATTTTATTCAGGTATTTCCACGCAGAAGCCAGATGATCATCATTGGTGCGGCACACATCACGGCCGAACTGGTACAACTAGCTCATCAATTTGATTTTGAAACCATTGTCATTGATCCTCGTGGCACCTTTGCAAAAAACACAACCTTTGTAGTGAACCCGGACCAGATTTTTGAAAAATATCCTTCGGAGGTGTTGAATGATTTTCCATTAGATGCCAACACGTATGCGGTCATTCTTTCGCACGATCCTAAAATCGATGATGATGCGTTACAGATTTTATTGCGAAAGAAAGTAGCTTATATCGGAGCGCTCGGAAGTAAAAAAAATCATGAGAAGCGTTGTCAAAGACTTTTAGAAACAGGATTTACTGCAGATGACATGGCGAGTATTGATGCGCCTATTGGTTTAGATATCAAAGCAAGAGGTGCCAAAGAGATTGCCTTTAGTATTATGGGAGCAGTAATCAAAGCAAAAAATTTATACGTGTAAGTTATCGTTAAAATATGGGGAGAAACTAAACGTCTCCATGTTACGATTCAAATTTATCATGGAGACGTTGAATAAAAATTATTTTAATAATTAGCCGTTAAACCACTGCCATCAAAGCTCGCTTCAAATAAACTTTCGCTAAATGCTTTCTGTATTTTTCAGAAGCGTAATGATCACTTAGAATGGTTACGCCTTCCGCAGCAGCTTTTGATGCAGCTTCAATGGAAGGAGTATCTAATTTTTTTCCTGACAACGATTTTTCCGCAGCCTCATCGCGGAAAGCAAAATTGGATACACCCGTGTAAGCAATGCTCACTTTTCCATCGGCAGTCTTTTGTACTGCACATCCTACAATTGCAAAGCGTGAAGCGGGTTGTGGAAATTTAACATAGACACTTTTGCTTCCTGCCGCTACGGGAACGTGAATAGCCGTGATAATTTCTCCTTCTTGCAATGCGGTGCTAAACATGCCAGTGAAAAACTCAGTGGCTTTGATTTTTCTTGAACCTTGGCTGCCTTGCACGGCAATGGTCGCATCAGCAGCCAATACCATGGCGGCCCAATCGGCAGCGGGATCTGCATGGGCAATGCTTCCGCCAATAGTTCCCCGGTTGCGCACCTGCACATCACCAATTGAAGCGGCTCCTTGCGCAAACATGGGCAACTTGCTTTGAATGATTTTGTTGGAGGCGATTTCCTGATGGGTGGTGGTGGCTCCAATAATAATTTCTGATCCCGATTCCTTTATTCCTTTCAACGCTGCAATTGAGCCAATGTCAACGAGCATGGAGGGTGAGTTGAGACGGAGCTTCATAGTAGGAATGAGGCTATGCCCGCCTGCCAGTATTTTTACCTGATCAGAAGACAACGCTTTGATTGCATCTTCAACTGAGTTTACTTTTTGATATGAAAAGGATGAGGGTATCATGAGGATTTACGATTTAAAATTTTTCAATTACGATTTTAATTCATGGCACTCCAAACACGTTCTGGTGTCAATGGCATGCGGATATCTCTTACTTTTTTGCCACCACTCCACAGTGCATCAATCACAGCATTGACAACAGCAGGAGTGGCGCCAATGCATCCCGCTTCACCAGCGCCTTTCACACCCAAAGGATTGTGGGGACAAGGTGTTACCTGGCTTGCTGTTTCAAGCATGGGCATATCATCAGCACGAGGCATACAGTAATCCATATACGATCCATTTGCGATTTGTCCGTCTTCATCGTATTCAACGCCTTCCAGTAAAGCCTGCCCCATACCTTGCGCTACACCACCATGAATCTGGCCTTCCACAATCATGGGATTGATCACATTGCCCACATCATCTACTGCAATGAAACGCTTCAAACTAACTTTCCCTGTTTCTTTGTCCACTTCCACCACAGCGATATGGCAACCAAATGGATAGGTGAAATTTTTAGGATCATAGAAACTGCTGAAATCGAGACCCGGTTCTAAGTCTGGCGGATAAACATGGGGCACATAAGCCGTCAGGGCAATTTCTCCAAAACTTAAGGATCTATCTGTGCCTTTAATCGTAAACTTACCATCGGCAAATTCAATGTCTTGCTCGCTGGCTTCTAATTTATGCGCAGCAATTTTTTTACCTTTTTCAACAATCTTTTCAATACTTTTTACAATGGCAGATCCACCCACGGCCAAACTGCGCGAACCGTATGTGCCCATTCCAAAGGCAACCGTATCACTATCGCCATGAATGATATCAACATCTTCCATGGGAATGCCCAACTTATCGGCCACGACTTGTGCGAAGGTTGTCTCATGCCCTTGTCCATGCGAATGTGAGCCTGTGAAGACACTCACTTTTCCGGTAGGCTGAACGCGCACCTGACCTACTTCATACAAACCAGCGCGTGCTCCCAATGAGCCAACGACAGCCGAAGGTGCAATGCCACACGCTTCGATGTAAGTTGAAAAACCTACGCCCAATAATTTTCCATTCCTGGCGGCTTCCTTTTGTTGCTTGCGAAAATTTTCATAGCCCAACATCTCCAACCCCTTTTTCAATACGCCATGGTAATTGCCGCTGTCATATTGAAGAGCCACTTGTGTCTGATAACCTGGCTGTGTAATGCCGTCAAAGGGTGGAATGAAATTCTTGAGACGAAGGTCTACGGGATCGACTCCCATTTCTAACGCGGAGAGATCTATCAAGCGCTCTAATAAATAGGTAGCCTCGGGGCGACCTGCACCACGGTATGCATCTACCGCATTGGTATGTGTAAATACTCCGGTAACGTCTACATTTATTTTGGGTGTGGTGTAAAGTCCCTGCAACAACGTGCCATGAAGGTAGGTGGGCACGCAGGTGGAGAAAGTTGATAGATAGGCACCAAGGTTCGCAAATGTTTTCACCCGAAGAGCAAGGATTTTTCCTTCTTTATCAAAACCCATTTCAGCTTTGGTCACATGATCACGTCCGTGTGCATCCAAGAGAAAACTTTCTGCGCGCTCAGCAGTCCATTTGATTGGCTTACCGATTTGCTTCGAGCACCAGGTCACCAATGCTTCTTCTGTATAATGAAAAATCTTGCTTCCAAAACCACCACCTACATCAGGACCCACTACGCGCACTTTGTGTTCGGGTATCCCCAAAACAAAAGCGCACATCAGCAAGCGGATGAGATGAGGATTTTGTGTACTGGTATATAAGGTATACTTGTCACTGACCTCATCGTAAGAGCCAATGTAGCTGCGCGGTTCCATCGCATTGGGTACCAATCGCTGGTTTACAAAATCGAGCGTTGTCACATGGGTCGCTTTCGACATCGCTTCATCCACTTCGGCTTTGGGGTTTCCTAGTTCCCAATCAAAGCAAATGTTATTCGGTACATCATCATGTACTAAGGGCGCACCTGGTTTTACCGCTTCTGCGGCATTGGTGACGCAATTCAATTTTTCATAATCAACACTTACTGCTTCGATAGCATCTACCGCTTGTTCACGCGTTTCGGCAATGATGAACGCAACGGGATCACCAACATGTTTGGTCCGATCTGCAACCAAAAGCGGATGCTTTGGTTCCTTCATGGTATCACCATTTTTGAAGTTCACCTGCCAGCCACAGGGCACACCATTGACAGCCGCCACATCGGCACCTGTGAAAATGGCAACCACACCGGGCATTGCTTTCACTTTGGTGGTGTCTATCTTTTTAATTATTGCATTGGCATATGGGCTGCGTACAAAAGCGCCATGCACCATGCCGTTTAATTTAATATCATCGGTATAATTTCCTTTGCCAGTGATGAAGCGTTTGTCTTCCACCCGCTTAACTGATTTTCCAATATATGCTGTTGTTGCGCTCATAGTTGTAGGGGTTTACATTTTTTCAGCCGCGTATTGAATAGACTTGACAATGTTGTGATAGCCGGTGCAGCGGCAAAGATTGCCTTCCAGCGCGTGACGAATTTCTTCTTCACTTGGCTTTGGATTGTTCTTTAATAAGTCGGCAGCTGTCATGATCATACCAGGAGTGCAAAAGCCGCATTGAAGACCGTGTTCCTGATGAAAGCCTTCTTGTAGTGGATGAAGTTTACCATTAGAGGAAAGTCCCTCAATAGTGGTGATCTCACAACCATCGGCCTGAACAGCTAGAAGGGTGCAACTCTTTACTGCCTTGCCATCCACATGAATGGTGCAGGCTCCGCAGCCGCTGGTGTCGCAGCCGATGTGTGTGCCCGTTAGGCGAAGTGTGTCGCGGAGAAAGTGCGCAAGCAACATCCGGGGTTCAACTTCATGGGCATAATCCACTCCGTTGACCTTAACTTTAATTTTCACATTCATAGAAAATAAATTTTAAAGATCTGACAGGAAAAAAGAGAACGAGTAAATATTGAATTCTAAAGTATGGATTTTATCGGAAACGTTTGCGCTATCCAATCATTTAATTTTTAATAACCCCCAGGTGGATAGGGAAGAGCATCTTCGTAGTTCGATTTTTTGAGTTACAGTTAACTCGGGTGTGTAAAGAAGTTTAGGAAATTCTATCCGCCACTAACAGGAGGAATGATGACCACTTCATCATTTTCATGTAAAGTATGTGAATCCTCCTGATAATTTTCTCCAACAGCAAAGGCAAGAGAGCGGAGCTTTGCAAACTCCGGATAGCGTTCAAAAAGATTTTGTTTCAGGGAAGCAATGGTTGCTCCCGTACTCAATTCAAATTCCATTTGCTTGGCCGAGAGAATATCTTTAGCGATTCCGAAAGCAACTAATTTTATTTTCATGATCCCGATTTCTTTGATTCTAAATACTTCTTCATTTCCCTCCAGGCCAACGCAGCACAGTCCAATCGCTCCGGAAAATCATGCACACCAGAGAAAGCAAGAAATTCCTCCGGTAAATCTAAGGTATCTGCCACTGATTTTTTATTGATATACGACAGAAAGTTATCGCACAGAATCAACGCTTCATCGGTTGTCTTTCCCTCCAGTACTTTGGTAAGCACAGAAGTAGAAGCCTTTGATACTGAACATCCTAAACCATAAAAGTGAAGTTGGTTCATGTTGTTTTCTTCATTGTGATTGATATAGACTTCAAACCGGTCGCCACAAATAGGATTGTACGCTTTGATTACCTGGTCTGCATGCTCTCTCTTTTCAAAATGATAGGGTGAGTGATTGTGCGTTTTAAGAATTTCGGGGTATAGCTTTTTTAAATCCTGATTCATGTGATGCTATTTATTTTTTTTAGCTTGGTCACATACCTGCATGTGGCGGTGTACACCTTTATTGATGAACATTTCATGACCAAAA
>JANOUH010000216.1:0-2847 GCA_031416795.1 Cytophagales bacterium
GATCCCATCGTGGGGGAGCGGATTGAAATGAATAGATCACAACTCGCGCTGATGGTGGATGAAACCCAAGCGCTTTCAGCTATTTATTATGATCAATATGGAATTGAAAAGTCGGTGGAGCTCACCTGGGCTTCTTCGGCACCACTCGTGGCAACGGTGGATTCAAAGGGATTAGTAAAAGCAATGAGTGCCGGGCAAGCTATGGTTGTTGCCTCTTTTGGTAATACGGTAAGTTCATCCTTAAACATTACCGTTGTTGCTAATACGAATCAGGTCGCCAAAGTTGAGATTACAACACCGGCCAATAAAATTTCATTGGCTGTAGGCGAAAGTCATACGCTATCGGTCACTGTAAAAAACATCAATGACGAAATTCTCACAGGCCGCACGGTGCAATGGTTCAGCGAAAACGCTTCCATCGCCACAGTGAATAATGGAGTTGTTACCGGTGTTTCAACTGGGCTGGTCGATATTCATGCTAAGGTGGAAGGTGTGAAAAGTAATCTTTTAAACTTTTCTATTGGGGGTGGACTATCTGGATCGTTTGTTAGCGCGGGAGGTTACAAAGCCATTGGAATGGCTTCACTAAAGGAATTGAATGGAGATATCATCCTGGAGTTCAGCACAAATTTCGAGACCAATTTTGCACTTGGCACATTCGTTTATATGTCGAATGTGACCAATGGTTCGCAGGTAAAAGCCAATGGCCTTGAAGTTGCCCAGATTACAACTAACGGTGCGAAATCTTTTAATCTATCTGCGATAAGCCCTGGAATAAAATTGATAGATTATAAGTATGTGATCATTCTATGCAAACCTGCCAGTGTCACCTTTGGTTATGCCGAATTAAAATAAGCCATGAAGAAATTTATACTCATCCTTACGTTCACACTTTCTACTTCACTTCTTTTTGCTGGTGGAGGCTGGCCACAACCTCATCGTGGAGGATACTTTAAGCTATCACAGAATTACATCCGGTCTCCGTATTTCTTTGGCCCTGACGGATCCATCGTTGATATCACTACCGTTCAGCTTTTCACAACGAGTATTTATGGCGAGTATGGATTCACAAAACGCCTGACAGGAATTTTGTACTTTCCATTTTTTGTAAGAAATACCTTGAACGAAACTGTCTATAATCAAAGTGGCCAGGTTGTGCCAGGCGATGAGTTTCAATCGATAGGTGATACGGACCTCGCGTTTAAGTATGCGTTAATCATGGACAAACCGATTGTATTAAGCGCTACACTTTTACTTGGATTGCCATTGGGTAAATCCAGTGGCGGTAACGGGCAGATTTTACAAACCGGTGATGGTGAGTTCAACCAAATGATCCGGTTAGATGCAAGTCATTCCTTTTATCCAAAGCCAATCTATGTTTCCGTGTATGGTGCTTTCAATAATCGAACACAACATTTTTCAGATGAAATTCGTTTTGGTGCTGAGGTAGGATTAACCTTTAAGAAGTTCATTCCGATTCTTAAATTGAATGTAGTTCAATCTCTTTACAATGGTGACGCAGAGGCAATGCAAAATGGAATCTTTTCCAACAACACAGAATATGTATCACCTACTCTGGAATTAAACTATCAGTACACGGAGAAGTTGGGTATCTCTGGTTCAGGAGGATTTGCATTTTCAGGCAAAAATATTTTAGCAGCTCCTAATTGGAGTTTGGGTATTTACCTGAAACTATAAAAAAAGAAAGACGTCCTCTCGAGCGTCTTTCTTTCACTTTCAGTTTTAACTTATTATAATTTGGCTAATTCCTGAACAAGATCAATAAGCTTGTTGGAATATCCCCACTCGTTATCGTACCAGGCTACCACTTTCACAAACTTATCATTCAAAGCGATACCGGCCTTCGCATCGAAAATAGAAGTGCGCGCATCTCCTATAAAATCAGATGATACTACATCGTCTTCAGTGTACCCTAAAATTCCTTTCAGTTCACCTTCTGAGGCATCCTTCATGGCTTTCTTAATATCTTCATACGTGGCTGCTTTCTCTAATTTCACGGTAAGGTCAACAACAGATACGTCAGCAACCGGAACACGAAATGACATGCCGGTAAGTTTTCCTTTCAACTCAGGGATTACTAATGCCACAGCCTTAGCAGCACCGGTAGAAGAAGGAATGATATTTGAAAAACCACCACGGCCGCCTCTCCAGTCTTTAGCAGAAGGCCCGTCAACTGTTTTTTGAGTTGCGGTTACAGCGTGTACGGTACTCATCAAACCCTCAGCAATTCCAAAATTGTCGTTCAACACCTTGGCAATAGGAGCAAGGCAGTTGGTAGTACATGAAGCGTTGGAAACGATGGTATGTTGAGCAGTAAGTTTCTTATGGTTAACACCCATTACGAAAGTAGGGGTGTCATCTTTTGCAGGTGCAGAGAACACAACCTTTTTAGCTCCCGCAGCGATGTGTTTTTGACCATCGGCTTGCGTTAGGAATAAACCGGTTGATTCAATCACGATTTCAGCACCTACTTCATTCCACTTAAGGTTGGCAGGATCTTTTTCAGCTGTTACCCTTATTTTTTTTCCGTTCACGATCAGATTGCCGTCTTTCACTTCTACGGTGCCGTCAAATCTTCCGTGAGTGGAATCATACTTTAACATGTAGGCCATGTAGTCTGGCTCTACTAAATCATTGATACCCACTATTTCAATGTCTTTGCGCGACATGGCAGCTCTGAATGCAAGGCGACCGATGCGACCGAATCCGTTTATTCCGACTTTAGTCATGATAGTATAGTGTTTAAAATTTTGGAAGTCAAAAATATACTTCCTGACTGCCAAAACCAATGAAAGAGATGAGGGAATCATAACTTTTTTAGCGGGT
>JANOUH010000217.1:0-7750 GCA_031416795.1 Cytophagales bacterium
TGGTGAGAAAACTGTTAAGCAATGGCAATCAGAGTTTTAGTTCCTGGTTTTATGGTCTTATTGTCACCTTTAATTTCTTCTTTTTCACCTCATTGGGGTTTATTCATATTTTTAACGGGGGCGACCGGTATGATTTCAGTAATATGGGACCAGCCATGTACGGTAGCCTGATTTTACTTTGTGTATGGATGATCAGTTGGCCAGTTTTTCTTTTGTATAGAAAAATTATTCAAAATAAGTAATTGGTGTGAATGAGTTTTGATTTCTGAAAATCAACTACTTACCAGCGATCACTTTATATTTTATGGTAGGAAACTAATTTTTTATGATGCTTGTAGTAAGCATAAAATTAGCTTTCTTAGATGTGATTTGAGTCTTGATTATTTTTTGAATCACTTCAAATCAGTGTTAAACAACTGTGAATTGAAATTTTCAATGGAAGTTCAGGTTGATTTTTTAAACTTTGCGCGATTTTTAAAACGGTATTAATAACATGGCGAAGGAGATAGAATACAATGAATCGAGTATTAGATCACTCGATTGGCGAGAGCACATCCGGCTGCGTCCGGGTATGTATATTGGTAAGCTGGGCGATGGCTCGGCCAAAGATGATGGTATCTATGTGTTGGTGAAGGAGGTGATCGATAACTGTATCGATGAGCACATGATGGGCTATGGAAAAGCCATCGATGTGAAAATCACGGATCAGCATGTAATGGTGCGCGATTACGGTCGCGGCATACCGTTAGGAAAGGTGGTGGACGTAGTTTCCAAAATCAACACGGGTGCCAAGTATGATTCTGGTGCGTTTCAAAAATCAGTGGGATTGAATGGTGTGGGTACGAAGGCAGTGAACGCTCTCTCCAACTATTTCAAAGTACAGGCTTTCCGTGAAGGCAAAACTAAACTTGCGGAATTTAAGAAAGGGATCTTAACGGTAGATGCCAAGGAAACAAAAACCGTTGAGAGGAACGGAACCTTAGTGGAGTTCGAACCGGACAACACGATGTTCAAACATTATCACTTCATCCCTGAATACCTGGATGATTTGATGTGGAACTATGCTTTTCTAAATGCCGGTCTAACGATCAATTATAATGGACGGAAATTTTATTCTAAAGACGGATTACTTGATCTGCTAAAACAAAAATCCGATGCCGAAGATATTCGCTATCCGATCATTCACTTTAAGGGAGATGATATTGAAGTAGCACTTACTCATGGCAGTCAGTACGGAGAAGAATATTACTCATTCGTAAACGGACAGAACACCACACAGGGCGGTACACACTTAGCCGCTTTCCGCGAAGGCATTGTACGTGGGGTGCGAGATTTTTTTAAGAAGGACTTTGATGCGGCTGACATTCGATCCAGTATTGTTGCAGCTGTTGCCGTGCGTGTACAAGAGCCGGTGTTCGAATCGCAGACCAAGACAAAACTAGGTTCGATGAACATGGCACCCGAAGGTGCTACGGTTAAGAACTTTGTAGGAGATTTTGTCTCTAAAGAGTTGGAGATCTACTTGCATAAAAATCCTATCGTTGCTGATGCCATGCTCAAACGCATTTTGCAATCGGAGCGCGAGCGTAAAGAAATTGCTGGTATTAAAAAACTCGCCAACGAAAGAGCGAAGAAGGCAAACCTTCATAACAAAAAACTACGTGACTGTCGTTTTCATTTTGATGACGAGAAAGGGGAGAAGGGTGCTGAGTCCATGATCTTTATTACCGAGGGTGATTCTGCGAGTGGATCCATTACAAAGTCACGCGATGTAGAAAGACAAGCTGTGTTCAGTTTGCGTGGCAAACCGCTCAACTGTTTTGGTCTCACCAAAAAAGTGGTGTATGAAAACGAGGAGTTCAACTTACTTCAGCATGCATTGAATATTGAAGATGGTCTTGAAGGACTTCGTTACAACAAAGTAATTGTAGCTACCGATGCCGATGTAGATGGAATGCACATTCGACTTTTGTTGATGACATTCTTCCTGCAGTTCTTCCCCGATTTAGTAAAGGCGGGTCACGTTTATATTTTGGAAACACCGTTGTTCCGTGTTCGTAATAAAAAGGAAACACATTACTGCTATAGCGAAGAAGAAAAGCAAGCAGCTGTAGCCAAGTTGGGAAGCAAACCCGAGATCACACGTTTTAAGGGATTGGGAGAAATTTCACCAGAAGAATTTGGAAACTTTATCGGTGAAGACATCCGCTTGCAACCTGTGCGCATTGATGCAGAGAAACACTTGCAAAAAATTCTGGAGTTCTATATGGGCAAAAACACGCCCGACCGCCAGGAATTTATCATCGAAAACTTACGCTTCGAATTAGATGTGATCGAAGCCACCGAAAAAGAAGAAATAGAATCATAAGGTATTGATCATTGATTAGGAGCAACCAACAATGATCAACTAACCACTAACAACAGGTAGAATGAGTAAGAAGAAAGCGATCACCGACAAATCAGTTAGAAATGAAAATGGAGACATCGTTCATGGCTTAGTGTCTTTGGACGGTCTTTACGAAAACTGGTTTTTGGATTACGCCTCGTATGTAATTCTGGAGCGTGCCGTGCCACGCATTGAAGATGGATTGAAACCCGTGCAGCGAAGAATCATGCACTCATTAAAAGAGATGGATGATGGCCGCTTCAATAAAGTGGCGAACGTGATTGGTAACACCATGCAATATCACCCACACGGTGATGCCGCTATTGGTGAAGCCATTGTGAATATTGGTCAGAAAGATTTATTACTTGATACACAAGGTAACTGGGGTGATGTGCGCACCGGGGATAGTTCAGCAGCGCCTCGTTACATCGAAGCACGCCTATCAAAGTTTGCCCTGGATGTAGCCTATAATGCGCAGACTACCGACTGGCAACTTTCGTATGACGGTCGCAAGAAAGAGCCCATTACCTTGCCAGTGAAATTTCCATTGTTGTTGGCACAAGGTGTAGAAGGTATTGCGGTAGGCTTATCAACTAAAATTCTTCCTCACAACTTTTGTGAATTGATCAAAGCATCTATTGATTTATTGAAAGGAAAGAATCCTAAAATTTTCCCTGACTTCCTGACGGGAGGTATTGCCGACTTTACGGAATACGATCAGGGCATTCGTGGAGGAAAAATTAAAGTACGCGCCAAGATTGATATCATTGATAAGAAGACGCTGGCCATTCATGAAATTCCATTTGGAACGACCACGAGTTCGTTGATGGATTCAATTGTGAAAGCGAGTGAGAAAGGAAAGATCAAAGTAAAGCAGGTAGTAGATAACACGGCCAGGGATGTGGAGATCCAGATTCACTTACAAGCCGGCCTTTCTCCTGAAATTGCCATTGATGCATTATATGCTTTCACGGATTGTGAGGTTTCTATTTCTCCAAACGCCTGCGTGATCGTGGAGGACAAACCTCAGTTCATGAAGGTGAATGACATTCTACGGTACAACACCGAGCAAACAGTAAAATTGTTGAAGCAAGAGTTGGAGATCAGAAAAGGAGAGTTGATGGAAAAAATTCTTTTCTCTTCCCTCGAAAAGATCTTCATCGAAAACAGAATTTACCGCGATATTGAAAATTGCGAAACCTTTGAAGACGTCATCATCACCACCGACAAAGGGTTGAAGCCTTATAAAAAGCAATTCTATCGCGAGATTACCCGCGATGATATTCTTCGTTTGTTGGAAATCCGAATCAAACGCATTTCAAAATACGATACATTTAAGGCTAATGATGTACTGAAAGACCTGGAGAATGAATTGAAGCAAACCCTACATCACCTTAAGCACCTGACTGACTATGCCATTGCTTACTATCAGAACTTGCTGGATAAGTATGGCAAAGGTCGCGAGCGCAAGACGGAGATCAAGAGCTTCCAGTCGGTAACCGCTACAGAGGTAATTGCCAACAACCAAAAGTTGTATGTGAATCGTGAAGATGGTTTTGTGGGTTATGGCATGCGCAAGGATGAGTACCTGTGCGAATGCTCTGAACTTGATGACATCATCGTGATCCGCAAGGACGGAAAAGCATTAGTAAGCCGTATTGGTGAACGCAAGTTTATGGGTAAAGACATCCTGCATGTAAGTGTGTGGAAGAAGGGCGATGAACGCATGGTATATAACCTCATTTATTCCGATGGCAAGAGTGGAACGTCATTCGCTAAACGTTTTGCTATGCCGGCCATCATCCGTGACAAAGAGTATAACCTTGATCAGGGTAATCCCAATAGTAAGGTGCAATACTTAACCGCTAACCCCAATGGTGAGGCAGAGATCGTGGAAGTGAAGTTGAGTCAGGCAAGCACGGCACGCAAAAAGATTTTTGATTTTGATTTCTCGGAGTTGGAAATTAAAGGTCGTGGTGCAAAAGGAAATACGATCACGAAATATCCGGTGCGTAAAGTGGATTTTAAGGAAGCAAAGGGCTCAACCTTGAGCGGCCTGGATTTGTGGTTTGATGAAGCCTCCGGCAGATTGAATAAAGACAAGCGTGGCCGATACGTGGGCAAGTTTGATGGCGATGATCAGATTCTGGCGATCACGAAAAGTGGAACATATAAAATCACCAACTACGAACTCACCAACCGATATGAACCAGAGAAAACAATTCTGGTGGAGAAGTTCAATTCCAAGAAAGCGATCTCTGCCGTGTACGTAGATGGTGAAAGTAAACACTACATTGTGAAGCGCTTTTTGATTGAGACCAACACCTTAGATAAAGAGTTTTTATTTATCTCAGAGGGTATTGGTTCACGTCTGGAGTTTGTCACCACATCGGATACACCGGAAGTAGAGGTGGAGATGGTGAAAGCAAAAGGGAAGGACAAAGAAACCGAAGTCATCAACCTGGAAGAGATCATTGATGTGAAGGGTTGGAAGGCGATGGGCAACCGACTCTCGCAACACAAGGTCACGAAAGTGAAACCGCTTGATGAACCGGAGGATGCAAGTATAGAAGATGTAGAAGATGGCGATGAAGAAACAACTTCAAAGGCGACCGGAACCGGAAAGGGTGCTGAGTCGCCAAAAAAAAAATATAGCAACGAAGAAGACTTCACCAGCGAAAAAACTTCAGAAGACAGCGAGCCAGAAATCATCATCGAAGATGATGGTCAAGCAGCGCTCTTTGGTGAACCCAAGCCAAAAGACCAAGGGCCACTCGACAACAGTCAGCCGCCCAAAGCCAAAAGCCCAAAGCAAAAAGAAGCTGAGCCTCCCTACGCTAAAGCTTCGGGGGATAAACAAGCCAGCCTCTTCGGTGAAAGCAAAGAAGAAGAAGTAAAGAGTAAGAAAGAAGTTGAGGAAACAGAAGAGGAGAAGCCGGAGAAAAAGACATTTACTTCGGGTGATTCGATTGACTTTGATTTGTGATTATCAGATGATATGGAAAGGGCGATGTGATCGCCCTTTTTTTGTTTAGGAATAGTCACCACGACTATAAATTCTGAAGGATTGTTAGGAGCAGGAGAAATAATGGTCTGAACATTTGATTTATATTAAAGAGTAATTTCAAAAAAATATGCTTACAGATATCCATCCAAAACTACCTATGCGTAATAAGTCCGTTACCAAGGACTTTTATGTAAACAAATTGGGTTTTCAGATATTTGGTGCTGACTACGAGGGTTACCTCATGGTGCAGAAAGATCACATTCAAATTCACTTTTTTGAATTTAAAGGACTTGATTCAAAAGAAAATTATGCACAAGTATATATACGAACGGATGATATTGACGCATGGTATCAATTGGCGCTGAATAAAAAGGTGAGTATGCCTGAAGCGGGACATTTGGAAATCAAACCATGGCAACAAAAAGAATTTTCGGTACTTGACCCCGATCACAATTTGCTCACTTTTGGTCAGAGTATGTTGTGAAAAATTAATGGATAATAAAGACCCCCGAGCAAAGTGAAATATAAATTTATTAAATACAATAGTCCTTGCTTGATACTCGATCTAATCCTTCTCTGTATCAATCGGCAACCACATCTTCAACAATCCCGTTAAGTCGATTAGTTAAAATCGTATCGCATGATCAGAAAGAATTTTTTTAAAGCACGTCTTTATTTTACGGGAGTAGTAAGCCTGGCAATATGGTCACTCTTAGCCTGGAACTATTACCATGGAGGTGTGCCGGGGCATCACCTATTAGCACGTGCCGACATGCCTTCTATTTCTAATTGGTGGGGAGGACTTTTACTTCCTTTACTTACGTGGTTTTTATTGTATCGGATAGCAAGAAGACTCACCCATACTTCTGATGAACAGCTTAATGCATCAAAGCTCCCAATGAATGTGCTGTACGGTTTTGGTGGTGCGCTGCTGTTTGGAATATTGTTATCTACCTTTTACACGTTAGGTTATGCTGATGTTCCGGGCTACATGATTAATGGTTTGTTTGTACTGGCCCTGTTCTTTCCCATTTATCGGGCAGAGTGCCTGCTTGGCTTTGTCATTGGTATGACCTTTACCTTTGGTGCCGTGCTTCCCACTGGAGTGGGGTCAATTTTCGCATTAATCGGTGCAGCACTGTATCTCCTGGTTCGTTCTTTACTGCTAAAATTTGTGCGCGCAGCAGCACCTAAATAACAATCGAGGTAAAGAATAATAAGGCACGCAAAGGCGCAAAGTTCGCAAAGGGTTAAATTAATTTTTTTCTTAGTCACTTAGCGCCTTTGCTTGTGCTATGAAGTTCTTTTAAGGATGATGAAGAAAAATGATTCATCAACAACGGTTTATCAGGAGCAGCTGTTAAACCACCTTGCGCGACTCTCTCTTAGTCACATAATAAGAACTAACCAAGGTCATGGAATCATTGTTGGCTTTGGCCCCAATAAGTATTTGAACAACAGTGTCTACTCTGCTTTGCTGGGCAGCTACATGCATCCAGGATAGTCCTAAAAAAAAACCAGGAGAATTTGCCTTACTGTTCTCACCATCATTTTGTTTACTAGCTATATGTGTAAATGAATGATGAAGGTTGATCCTTTTTCTGCTTCACTTATTACTGATAGTTCACCGCTATGCGCCTTCACAATATCATAAATTGTCTGAATCACTGATTTGCACAGATTAATGGATTTCGCTGATTTCATTTCAAATTAAGTTAATCCGTGCAATCATATAATCCGATTAATCTGTGATTCTGACAATGGGCAACTGAATAATAAACTCACTTCCCTCTCCTTCCTTCGTCTCCACCCTCAACACTCCACCATGGGCTTTCACAATATCATAACTTAAACTCAATCCCAAACCTGTTCCTTGCCCTGTGGGTTTGGTGGTAAAGAAGGGTTGAAAAATTTTATCAAGAATTTTTTGAGGGATACCATTGCCATTGTCTTTTACAGCAATCAAAACCTTGTTGCCTTCTCTTTTTGTGCTTACTGAAACAGTGGGTTCATAACCGGCAATGTTTTGCTTACTCTTTTCATTTACAACATAGAAAGCATTTGTAATGAGGTTCAAAATCACTCTTCCAATATCTTGTGGAATGATATTAATGTTGCCGATGCTTTCATCAAAATCAGTTTTCAAGGCAGCATTAAAAGATTTGTCTTTGGCACGAAGGCCATGATATGCCAGGTGCAAATATTCATCAGCCAAAGCATTGATATCGGTTGGTTCTTTTTTACCACTGCTGCTTTGGCTGTGTTGCAACATCCCTTTCACAATGGCATCGGCTCTTTTGCCGTGGTGTAAAATCTTTTCTAAATTTTGTTTGATATCATCAGCAATTGCAAAGCCT
>JANOUH010000218.1:0-4274 GCA_031416795.1 Cytophagales bacterium
AAAGTGACCAAAGTATTTATGAAAGATAAAGAAGTGGTGAACATCGTGATTGATCCAAAAAGCGAAATCGCTGATATCAGTGCGGATAACAATACTTTCCCGAAAGTAACTCAACCTAATAAGTTTGACGAATTGAAAAAGAAAAATTGACACCCTCACCCCGTCCCCTCTCCCCTGGGAGAGGGGGCCGGGGTTGAAGGGGATAAACACAAAACGCGTTATGAAAAAAATCTTTGTCCTGCTTCTACTTTGCGGAAGCCTTCACTCAATTGCTCAGCAAAAAGAATGGCAAGGCAAGTTTGAACAGTTGGATCAGCTGCTTCCTACACCCAATGAATACCGTAGTGGTTCTGGTGCGCCAGGTCCGAGATACTGGCAGCAACGTGCCGACTATCTTATCGATGCCGAGCTGAATGACACAAATCAAAGCATCAGCGGAAGCGAAACCATTACGTATTTCAACAACTCACCCGATGTTCTAAAATATCTGTGGCTTCAACTTGATCAGAACATCAACGAGGCGAATAGTATGACGAACAAAACCAGTCAGTATTCTATTCGTGATTCGGTGAATGCACAAAGTATTGCTGGTCCGCTTCGGTTGCATGATTTTGATGGAGGATTTAAAATTAAATCTATAAAAGAGAGCAACGGAAAAAATATTCCCTATGCCATCAACAACACGATGATGCGCATTGATCTCCCTCAACCACTGGCACCGGGCAAACAAATTTCATTTTCGGTTGAGTGGTCGTTTAACATTAATAATCGCATTCATAATATTACTCCCAACGATGGGCGCAGTGGTATGGAATACTTTCCGGATGACGATAACTATTTATACATCATTGCACAATGGTTTCCGCGCATGTGCGTGTATGATGACGTAGTGGGCTGGCAGAACAAGCAATTTTTAGGACAAGGTGAGTTTACACTTTCATTCGGCAACTACACGGTAAATCTTACCGTACCTGCTGATCATATCGTTGCCGGCACGGGCATGGTGCAGAATGTAAAGGAATTGCTGACACCCGAACAACAGGATCGATTTGAAAAAGCTAAAACTTCTTTTGATAAACCGGTTGTGATTGTAACGCAGGCTGAAGCAACTGCCAGGGAAAAAACCAAAGCTACCACCAAAAAGACCTGGAAGTTTTATGCTGAAAATGTGCGTGACTTTGCTTTTGCAACCTCACGCAAGTTCATTTGGGATGCCATGGCTGTAAAGGTGGGTGATAAAACTCCACTCGCCATGTCATACTACCCCAAAGAAGGAAATCCTTTGTGGGAAAAGGAGTCGACACTTGCTGTTAAGAACACACTAACCACTTATTCTAAATATTCTCTTAACTATCCTTATCCACAGGCAACATCTGTGCATGCTGCTGCTTTGGGTATGGAGTACCCGATGATTTGTTTCAACTTCGGAAGGCCAGGCAAAGATGGTAAGTATTCAGAGCGCACGCGGGCAGGAATGATCAATGTTGTCATACACGAGGTAGGGCACAATTTTTTTCCAATGATCATTAACAACGATGAGCGTCAGTCGACCTGGATGGATGAAGGGTTGAATACATTCGTTCAATATCGCACGCAGGTAGAAAACTATCCCACCACAGCTAGCGAACTGAATGGATCGAATACCTTCGGTATGGAAGCACCCACGACCATGATATTATCTTACATGAAAAGCAGCGCTGATCTTCAGCGTCCGCTCATGGTAAACTCCGAAACTATTGTGAGGCAAAATTTCGGTAATGAACAATATGCAAAGTGTGCCACGGCATTGAGTATTCTGCGTGAGACGATCATGGGGCCGGAATTGTTCGACAAAGCATTCAAAGAATATGCACAGCGCTGGGCGTTCAAACATCCTAAGCCAGCAGATTTCTTTCGCACGATGGAAGATGCCAGTGCCGTTGATTTAGATTGGTTCTGGAAAGGCTGGTTCTATACCACCGACAATGCCGATCAATCCATTGAACGTGTTAAATGGTTTAAGGTGAAGAAAGAAACTAAAGATGTAGAAAGCAAAGGCAAGAATGTGACGCAAGGAACGCTCGGGGCCTCTGCTGGCACCAACTCTGGAAAAAATAATAACGACTTCAGCAACGGCCCTGAGATGTTCACCGTGTTGCCAACCGATGATCGATTCTATGGTGACTTCCGCGCTCGTATTGATGACAAGGCGATGATTACGAAAATGGAGAATAAAAATTTCTATGAAGTTACGTTAGCTAACAAAGGTGGGCTCATGATGCCTGTCATTATCGAGTGGACTTATAAAGACGGCACCAGGGAAATCGAGAGACTGCCTGCCGAAATCTGGCGCACGAATGAAAGCAAAGTGACCAAAGTATTTATGAAAGATAAAGAAGTGGTAAACATTGTGATTGATCCAAAGAAAGAAATTGCCGATATCAGTGCGGATAACAATACGTTTCCCCGTGTTGTACAACCCAATAAGTTTGATGAATTGAAAAAGAAAAATTGATATGAAAAAATTAGTTGTATTACTATTAACTACATTCTCATTCTCTGCCTTTGCGCAACAAAAAGATTGGCAAGGCAAGTTTGAACAACTGGATCAACTATTGCCTACGCCCAATAGTTATCGCAGCAGTTCGGGCGCACCGGGCCCTGCCTACTGGCAACAAAAAGCAGACTATGTAATTAACGTTGAATTAAATGACGATAATCAATCGCTCACGGGTTCCGAAACGATTACCTATCATAATAACTCTCCGGAGGCGTTGACTTATCTCTGGCTGCAACTGGATCAAAACTTGTATGACAACGGAAGCATAACCCGCAAAACTTCGGGAGGCACCATACGCGATTCCATTCCGGCAATGTTTTTAGCCACTACAGCAGGTGCGTATGATTTCAAGGGAGGCTATCAAATCAAATCAGTGAAAGATGCTTCTGATAGAGCTCTTCCCCATACAATCAACTTAACGATGATGAGGGTAGACTTACCCCAGCCGTTAAAGAGCGGTGAGAAATATACATTCAAAGTAGAATGGTCGTATAACATCAACGACATGATGAAGATCGGTGGCCGCACTGGCATGGAATATTTTCCAGACGATGGCAACTACATCTATTTCGTGGCGCAGTGGTTTCCCCGCATGTGCGTGTTTGATGATGTTGAGGGATGGCAAAACAAACAATATATAGGCGGAGGCGAGTTTGCCCTTGCCTTTGGTGATTACAAAGTTCGCATCACCGTGCCCTCCGATCACCTCGTGGGCGCGACTGGTTGGTTGCAAAATCCTAAGGAGGTCCTTACCAAAGATCAGATCGACCGTTTTGAAACAGCCCGTAAGACATTTGATAAGCAAGTGTGGATTGTGACCGAAGAAGAAGCGAAGAAAAGAGAAAAGGAACGCTCCAAAAAGAAAAGCACGTGGGAGTTTCATGCAGAAAATGTTCGCGACTTTGCCTTTGCCTCATCGCGCAAATTTATTTGGGATGCTATGGCCGTGAACAATGGCGGCAAGGCTCCACTGGCTCAATCCATGTATCCGAAAGAAGGCAACCCGCTGTGGGGGAAGGAGTCTACACTCGCCATTAAGAACACCCTCGATATTTATTCTGAGCGCACGATTCCATATCCCTATCCAACTGCTTACTCCATCAATTGGGTGGGTGGCGGAATGGAATATCCCATGGTATCGTTCAATGGCGGACGTCCTGCAAAAGATGGAACGATCTCGGATCGTGTGCGGATGCGTTGCGTATACATTATCGTACATGAAGTGGGTCATAACTATTTTCCGATGATCATCAACTCGGATGAGCGTCAATGGACCTGGATGGATGAAGGACTAAACTCATTCCTTGAAAAAGAAACTATGAATGCACGCTATCCTGATCTTGGTTATAATTCCAACACACCAAAAGACATTGTCAACTTCATGAAAGGTGATAAGGCAATGATGAGACCCATCATGGCCACGGCCGACAATCAAGGTTCATACGGTGGAAGTAATGGTTATACTAAAACAGCGGCCGGTCTTACCATTCTCCGCGAAACGGTGATGGGACCTGAGCTCTTTGACAAAGCATTCAAAGAATTTTCTGAGCGCTGGGCATTCAAACATCCCAAGCCCGCGGATTTCTTCCGCACTATAGAAGACGCCAGTGCGGTTGATCTGGATTGGTTCTGGAGAGGCTGGTTCTACTCAACCGATAACACTGATCTCACGCTGGATGATGTGAAGTGGTATCAGGTAAAAAAACAAGTAGCCGATCCTGAAAAGAAAAATGTA
>JANOUH010000219.1:0-4860 GCA_031416795.1 Cytophagales bacterium
GTTGGGTGTTGTTTGCCAATGCCTTTTCAAATGGTACGGTAGGCAATGGAAATTGGGCTTTATATTCCAATCAAGCCTTAAATAGCTTTATTGCCGATGCTAGCAAAAGACAACATAATGTGTTGCTGCAAGATGTAGGCTTCGACCGTATTATTCTTTGCTTCGAAGATATAAGACGCGACCAGAGCGGTTGCGATAATGATTTCAATGATGCGATCTTTTTTATCACGACCAATCCGACATCAGCCGCAGTTACTGATTTAATGCCAGCGTTGGATATCCCGACCGATTCCGATGGAGATGGTGTTACTGATCAGTATGACCAGTATCCCGCTGATAAAAACAAGGCGTATAATCAGTATTTCCCTTCAATAAATACATTCAATTCACTAGCGTACGAAGACCTGTGGCCAAGTCTCGGTGATTATGATTTCAATGACCTTGTTATGGGATACAATATACAGCAGATCTTAAATTCGGCTAACCAGGTTACCGAGTTAAAATTAAATTATGAAGTACGAGCAGTAGGAGGGAGCAATGCTATAGGTTTTGGTGTACATCTTCCGATATCAAAAAATCTTGTAAAACAGGTTACCGTTATCCCTTCTATCAATCATAGCCAACCCCTGGAAGCCACCGGAGTAGAAGCAGGTCAATCTCAAATTGTAGTTCCGTTGTTCGATGATGCGCATCAGATCATTAAGGGTAGCTCTGGTTCATTTACGAATACACAATTCAACACGGCCTACATCGAGCCAAAACTGTATACTGTGACAATTTCGTTTAACACTCCTGTCAGCACAGCAACATTAGGTACCGCTCCATTCGATAGCTTCATCTATGTGAATGGCCGATCCACCGAAGTTCATTTGCCGAATAAAGCTCCTACTGACAAAGCAGATATGAGCCAATTGGGTACCAACGCTGATCGGGCTCTGCCGGCTCAAGGAAAATATTATATGAACAGTGAAGGAAAACCGTGGGTACTTTTAATTCCTGGCAACTTCGATTATCCAGCTGAAAAGGAAAACATTGAACAAGCATATACCTACTTCTCTGACTGGGCCAAAAGCACGGGCACTACTCGCAAAGACTGGTATGGATCCTTGGTAGGTTATCGTAACGTTAGCAAGATTTACAAAAAGAATCCCTAGTTCTTTTTTATATCAAAGGAAGAAGCCTCGCAGGAATGGGAGGCTTCTTTTATTTTAACCTCTTTTTAGCGAATTATTAATTTAAAATATTCGATTTCTGATTTGCCTGATTAATCGAAGTATAACCCGTGTTGATCGAATATAAAATTCTTACGCCCCGCCAGCGGCTACTTTTGACCCAAAATAAAAACAAACGCAATGAAACCAACATCACTCGTAACAGGTTGCTCGGGCTTTATAGGATCGCACGTAGCAAAAGAATTATTAGCCATGGGCCACAACGTAATCGGCATCGATGATTTGTCGGGTGGCTTTATAGAAAACAATCCTAAAGGCATGCACTTCTATCAAGGCTCCATTTCTGATGTTGCCTTTGTGCAAGATGTTTTTGCTCGCTATCATTTTGATTATGTGTTTCATCTTGCTGCCTATGCGGCCGAAGGGTTGAGTCACTTCATCCGATCCTACAACTATCAGAATAATTTACTGGGCAGTATCAACCTGATCAACAAGGCTGTAAATCAAGGAAATGTGAAGCGTTTTGTGTTCACCTCTTCCATTGCCGTATATGGTTCTAATCAAACACCGATGACGGAATCACTTGTTCCTATGCCGGAAGATCCATATGGAGTTTCAAAATATGCGGTAGAACTTGATCTTGAATGCGCTCATAGAATGTTTGGTATGGAGTACACCATATTCCGTCCACACAATGTGTATGGTGAAAACCAGAACATTGGCGATCCTTATCGCAACGTAATCGGAATCTTCATCAACCAGATTATGCAAGGCAAGCCCATGACCATTTTTGGTGATGGCACGCAAACCCGCGCGTTCAGTTACATTGATGATGTAGCACCAATTATCGCGCACGCCATAGAAGTTCCGGAAGCGATAAATCAGGTGTTTAACGTAGGAGCCGATAGACCTTACACCGTAAACGAATTGGTTGATCAGGTATGTAATGCGATGGGAGTGAAGACAAACATTCAATACCTCGATGCGAGAAAAGAAACGTTGCATGCCTACTGCTCGCACGATAAAGCAAGAAAGGTATTTCATGATTACTTCAGTGATGTTTCCTTAGAAGAAGGATTGGGTAAGATGGTGGCCTGGGCCGTGCCTTTTGGAGCTCGTCAAGGCCAGGTTTTTGAGAACATTGAAATCATGCAAAATATGCCTCCTTCTTGGGCGCGTATGATCAACCAGGAAACACCAAGTTTAAAATTGGTTTAATATGAAAGTCATAGAGGTAATTCTTTGGGTTGGTGTGTTAATCACAGTATACGCTTATTTAGGTCATGGTCTTATCACATGGTTAATGCTTAAGTTGAAAAAACGATGAAAGAAGAAAATAATTTTCCAGAGGTAGCACTGATTATTGCTGCCTACAATGAAGAAGATATCATTTTGGATAAAGTTCAGAATTGTTTTGGGCTGGACTATCCTAAAGGTAAGTTGAAAATAAAGTTTGTCACGGATGGATCGATAGACGAAACGTCTTACATATTAAGAGCCATTAAAGGAATTGAGCTGCATCATCTTGATGAGCGGAAAGGAAAGTTAGCGGCAGTTAATAGGATTGTTGAAGCTTGTCAATCGCCCATCATCATACTCACCGATGCCAACTGTTTTTTAAATAAAGACGCCATCAAAAATATTGTTCGGCACTATCGCGATCCAAGGGTAGGAGGAGTAGCTGGTGAGAAAAGAATCAGAAAAGATTTTTCTTCTACAACAGCCGGTTCAGGCGAGGGAATTTATTGGCGATATGAATCGTGGTTAAAACAACTCGACAGCGATCTCAATAGCGTAGTTGGGGCGGCCGGAGAATTGTTTTCCTTTCGTAAATCTGTATATGAGGCGGTGCCACCAGATACCATTATTGAAGACTTCGTGCTATCCATGCGTATTGCTATGCGCGGATTTAGAGTAGTATATGAGCCAAATGCTTACGCATTGGAAGCTCCTTCAGTTTCAGTGAGGGAGGAGTGGAAACGCAAAGTGAGAATTTGCGCTGGTGCATTTCAGGCATTTCGATATCTGCCAGGCATCTGGAATCCATTTAAATATGGCGTGCTTAGCTTTCAATATTTATCTCACCGATTCTTACGATGGTCTGTAGTGCCATTTCTACTTCCATTGATCATTATTTTCAGTGGAATTTTATCTACTCAATCTACTTTTTACACCGGCCTGTTTTTGATTGAACTTATCGTCCTTGCCATAACCCTTATCGGGCTAATGGTCATGGATAGGATCAGCATGCCAAAAATAGTGACAATTCTCACCTATATCCTGATGATGAACGCGGCAGCATATGCTGGTTTATATAGATACTGGCGCGGAAGTCAATCTGCTGTATGGGAAAAAGCTAAACGCCATTTATTATGAAACAACCAACCGTATCTATTATTCTATTAAATATGAATCAACCAGCGCTCACCCTTGCTTGCATTGATTCATTGCAAAAAGTAACGTATCCGAACGTAGAGATTATTGTTATTGATCAGAACTCTTCTGATAATTCTGTAGAACTCCTATCACAACTACAGAATGTTCATTTCATCGCAAGTAAAGAGAATCTGGGATTTACTGGTGGAAATAACCTGGGTATGCAAAAAGCGAACGGTGATTTCTATCTTTTGCTGAATAATGACACTGAAGTAGCAGCCAGCTTTTTAGAACCCATGGTCATGGCATTATCCAGCGATCCAAAAGCCGGGGCAGCGTCACCATTGATTCGCTTTTACAACAATCCGGAATTCATTCAGTATGCAGGTGGGCCGGATAAGATTGATCTGATTAAAGGAAAAAATTCATGGAAGGGATGGCAGACAGCAACGCTCACTGATTTGAAGAGCATCGAAAAAACGTCAGCAGCTCATGGCGCTGCATTCATGATCAAGAAATCTGCTGCTACGGAGATTGGCCTGTTGGATGATAACTTTTTTATTTATTTCGAGGAAATCGATTGGAGTCTGCGCATCACACGCGGTGGTCAGTCGATTTTATTTGTACCGCAAGCTGAAGTATATCATAAAGAATCGATGACCATGCCTAAGGAACATCCATTCCGCGTGCGCATGATGGCTCGGAACAGAATCCTATTAAGCCGTAAGCATCTCCCAGGATTTCAATTTATAAGAAGCATACTGTACGTCACTCTTATTTCTTTTCCCATGAATTGCATGCGATATCTTATCAGACGTAAAATATCTTTACTCACCGCCTATACCAAAGGGTTTTTTCAGGGCGCCTTTAATCTTCCATATACCACTATCTAAACTATTTACCTAATGAAACGAATTCTTATCACCGGAGGAGCCGGATTTCTAGGATCTCACTTATGCGATCGCTTTATGAAGGATGGCTACTATGTTATTGCAATGGATAATTTAATAACAGGCAGCATGCGTAACATTGAACATTTAATGCCGTTGCCCAATTTTGAATTCTATCATCATGATGTCTCCAAGTATGTTCATGTGCCCGGCAAGTTGGATTATATTTTACATTTTGCTTCGCCTGCCAGCCCGATCGACTATCTAAAAATTCCCATTCAAACATTGAAGGTGGGATCGTTGGGAACGCACAACTTATTAGGACTGGCACGTGAAAAGAATGCCCGCATTGTTGTCGCGTCCACTTCCGAGATCTATGGCGATCCGTTGGTTCATCCACAGCGGGAGGATTATAATGGTAA
>JANOUH010000220.1:0-2272 GCA_031416795.1 Cytophagales bacterium
CATTTAGACATTGATGTTCAGGATCTGGATTGCGATTTCTATTGCATCAGTTCACATAAAATGTATGGCCCTACCGGCACCGGCATTTTGTATGGGAAGAAAGAACTACTCGAAAAGATGCCGCCTTACATGGGTGGTGGCGAGATGATCAAGGAGGTGACGTTTACTAAAACAACTTACAACGATCTCCCCTATAAATTTGAAGCAGGTACGCCCAACATTGCGGATGTGATTGCCTTGAATGAAGCCATTCTATTCATCAACGAACTAGGAAAAGAAAACATAGCCGCTCATGAAAGTGAGTTGTTGAGTTATACGGTTAAGAAGTTATCTACTATCCCACACGTTAAACTCGTTGGAACCGCCAAAGAAAAAGTAAGCGTGCAATCTTTTGTCATAGAAGGTATTCACCATTTTGACATTGGTCAGATGTTAGATACACGCGGCATCGCGGTACGAACTGGACATCATTGTACACAGCCGTTGATGGATCGGTTGGGGATTGAAGGAACGGTGCGCGCTTCGTTTTCAGTATACAACACAAAAGAAGAAGTAGATCAATTAGCGGAGGGAATTGAACGAATTATTAAATTCATGAAATAATTTCTTTTGTATGAAGAATGAAAAGAAAATTATTGAACTCATGGGAGAAATAGTAAAAGGGCAGGATCACCTTATCGGAGAGGTTTCTGTGATCAAAAAACAAATCTCAAAATTGAATAATGAAGCCGTGAAACTTAATCTCTCAACCTCCGAAAACTCAAGAGCAATTTTAAAACTATCGGATGAGATTCGATTAGTAGGAGAACACGAAAAAAGAATTTCAAAACTGGAATCCATAATCTTCAAGTGAGCATAAACGAATTACAGGACGAAATTGTCAGTGAATTTTCCTTGCTGGATGGAGACATGGAGATGACTGTCTTCTACGTCATGGAGCTAGGGCAGAAGCTTCCGATAATGAAAGAAGAACTGAAGACAGAAGATAATATTGTTAAAGGCTGCCAATCAAAAGTCTGGATGACGGCACGCATGGAAGATGATAAGATCTTTTTCGAAGCAGACAGCAACACGGCCATCACAAAAGGATTGGTTAGTTTATTGGTGAGAATTTTTAATGGACAAAGTCCGGAGAATATATTAAACACCGACTTATACTTTATGCATAAGATAGGCATGGAACGATTCATTGGCACCCAGCGTTCCAATGGCTTTGCCTCCATGATCAAACAGATGAAATGGTACGCGCTGGCATTTAAAACTCAAAAGGAAATAACATCGTGAGCGACACCTCTGAAAATATTCAATCGACCACGGAGGCACCACAAGGTGACCTGCGCGAGAAGGTAATTGACGCCTTGAAGACCGTCTATGATCCGGAGATTCCGGTGGATGTGTATGAGTTGGGCCTCATTTACGAGATCAGTGTGTTTCCGGTAAACAATGTTTTCATTTTGATGACACTCACTTCGCCATCATGCCCTTCGGCTGAAGTGATACCGGTAGAAGTCGAACAAAAAGTAAAAGAAATAGAAGGGATCAACAGTGTAAAAGTAGAATTAACGTTTGATCCGCCTTACTCACAAGATATGATGAGCGAAGTGGCCAAGCTGGAACTTGGATTTATGTAAATGAACTCTGCGAAAGACAGATGTGTTTTGAAATAGTATAATTGATAATTGAATCTTAAACTTTGAATAAATATGTATCCAGAACCATTAGTAGCCCCCATGCGCCAGGATCTGACCGTAGCCGGCTTTAAAGAACTTAAAACATCTGAAGAAGTAGATAAGGAATTGAAAGACCACAAAGGAACTACTTTGTTAGTGATTAACTCCGTATGTGGTTGTGCTGCCGGTGCAGCACGTCCAGGTATCAAATGGGCGCTTCAGCATAGCGGTAAAAAGCCTGATCATCTTACCACAGTATTTGCCGGTGTAGATAAAGAGGCGGTTGCCAAAGCGCGTGAATACACACTCCCTTATCCTCCATCTTCACCAGCGATTGCGCTTTTTAAAGATGGTGAATTAGTTCACTTTGTAGAACGCCATCACATTGAGGGCCGTAATGCCCAGATGATTGGCGAGCACCTGGTGGAAGTGTTTGACGAGTTTTGTTAATTGACTCAAAGAATCGAGTAGGAAGGTAGCCATTATTTGGCTACCTGTCCTCTCACACCACCCTACGTACCGGTCTGGTATAGGGCGGTTTGTTAGAATAATGATGGACACCCATTAGTTTGCCAAACGGAGTAATAGTTACAAAAGCCAAC
>JANOUH010000221.1:0-4799 GCA_031416795.1 Cytophagales bacterium
GAGTGTTATCTAATAAATAGCTCTCTGTAATGCTATTGATCGGTATTGCACTTACATCATTATAATAAAAATATTTTTTAGAGGCTACAGTGCCGTTGTCATCGCTGTCAACGATCATTATAGTTCTTAGCCCGCCCACATTATATTCTGATGTCTCTTTCTCGGCCTTGACTTCAGCATTAATGGTGACATGGTTATCCGAATTTATGACTACAATCGCGTAAGCCCCTGTGGAAAATGAATATTGAATATTTTCAGCAAATCCAACATCAGGTCTTGACAGGTACGCAATCTCAAGATCTGGATTGCTTAAGTGATCGATAGAATTATTCATAAAATCGCAAGGGGTAATATTCACCAAGCCACCCGACCTATACCTGGTGTTGTAAATGACAATAAATCGTTGATGGGAACCGGTATTGGCGTCTGTTGTGCCTGGGGCAGAAATCGAAATAACATGATTTCCACTAATTTGAATGGTAAGGGGCACTACTACTATTTTTGGCTGAAATACGTTATCAGGTTCACATCGGGGACTTAGACCGATTCCATTATTTATAAGGCTTGCTCCACCTTCATAAATATCTTCCTTATAACTAAATGAAGGCTCATTAGACCGATGTAACGCATAAGTAAATTCCGTTTTGCCCTTGGTGGGGTAAGTAATTGACTTCAGTGTTCCTATCGCACCATAACTTGTATTAGGCTTTCGATCCGCACCGGTGAAGCCTGCGTTTACTTTATCGTAATCATAGTTATAAGGGATTAAGTTGGTATTATAGATTGCGCCATTAGAATATCCCCAAAAGTCTTGCGCAAATGATTCGCGCGATGGAAGACTCGCGCCAAAATACGCAAATTGATAATTTTGTGGATCGGTAGCAATAGTATCTCCATGGATCTCCACTTTATCCAGTTTTAGTCGTAGTTTCTTTTCGTCAGTCTCACCGGTATTACCAAAATAGGTTTGAATCAACTTAAACCGATTGATCATGGATTCGTTTTGATCAAAGATTTGAACCTCAACGAGTGACTTCCTTCCTGCAAGATCCATTCTACTTTGTACTCCTGAAATAAACTGTGCCGACTTATTGCCATTGATATAAATGGATGTCAATTCAGATTGTGATATTTTGTAAACCGGAGGGACAGAAGGTATATCGGAATCAATTCCAAAATTGGTATTTAAATAGTCGATCCTCATATCCCCCCGGCCTGCAAGCTGCGGCTGCTCCCATTGACTTTTAGCACCGTAATTAAATTCGATTACATCCCTTTTGTTCTTTGATTCAATCTTAGTTAATAACCATGCGGAATTATACCACTTCTCATCATCATTGGAATTGTTATCATAGGTGTATGTTTCTTCCGTTAACTGAAAGTAAAATATATTTCCAGAGGCATCTGTGATCGTCCAGCCTATGATATTTTTTATGGGTATTGCACCATGCTCCTGAAATGTTGGCACGGCCTTTATTTCAGGATGTTCAACGCACCATGCAGCATACGTTGTGTAATCAATGATCAAGGTTCCCGAAATCCCAAGAGCGTGGAATGAATAGGTATCAGGTTGTATTTCCATTTTTGGAGTGCTGTTAACCACATTCTTCATGAAATTAAAATACCGGGTCAATTCACCTGGGGCATAGGTTGAGTTCTCAGTAGCGGTAAAATTTTTCACAAACTCATAGTCATTCTTCACAGTTGTAGAATAGAAAGGAAAATAAGCCGGGTGTGTAATAGGACTGGCTAAATAATCATCCGGGTTTCCGTTCGTTTGCCGGGTAACCATTCCTCCTGCGTTCAAATTCCATCCCAATCCTACCCAGGTAGCTATCTGTTCCACTTTAATACCCGAAGCATCATAGGTAAGAGAAATTGGAACTTCTATTTCTCTTCCCTTTAATGAAACGATAGGGATGTTAATGCCTGGCGAGCCAGTGAATAAATTGACAGGAGTATTTCCGTACTTTGTAAAAGCCTGGGCCTCTGGAGAGGCGGGAACCTTTACGAGATCCTCCATTTTTGGAATCTGTTGGGCAACGATCAAACCAGGTGCATATACCCCAACGGTCAGGATGGCAATTGCAAAAAATCTAGCAGGATTGAAAAAAACCTGCGAATTGAGAAATATAAATCTTCTCATGACTGATGTTAATATTTAGGTTAACCAAAAATAAAATATGACGCATAATTATTTTCTTCTAAATAATACAAATAAGCATATTCAATAAATACCGTGTTTACACGGTAGCGAGTACTGGAAACCTTTGGATATAATTGAATTATTTTCTAAATTTTAATAAAATAATATAAACCATACTTAGACCTGACTTTATGCCTGTAAAAAAAGTGCTTATAGCAGATGATCACGCCATGACCCGTAAAGGGATTGAACTCCTGGTGAAGACTTCTTTCTCTCAAGCTGAAATTATAGAAGCGGACAATGGCAGGGAGGCAATTTGTCAATATAATCATCATAAACCAGACGTTATATTGATGGACTATAACATGCCAGAGCTAAACGGTTATGATGCGGCAAATTATTTACTTAAAACAGACAACGGTATAAAAATCATTTTATTGACCATGTTCGATACAAAGCCGATCGTATTCAATTTTTTAAAAATTGGTGGAAAAGGCTTTATCTGGAAGGGAGGACCGAGCGGAGATATCTGTGATGGCGTTCGCTCGGTGGCCAATGGGGACTACTATTTTAGCTCGATCCATGAACAGGAAATAACTGACTGGATGAAAAAAGGAGCCACTGAAAAAGTACCTAAAATAAAATTCACACCCCTGGAACTTGGTATACTGGTCAAAATATCAAAGGGAAAAACCAGTAGAGAAATTGGAGAAGAACTGAATTTAAGCCTACGCACCATAGAGACCTACCGCTATGATTTAATAAGAAAGGCGGAAGTTAAAAATACCTCAGAATTAATTGAGTATTTCTTTAGAAATGGAATCGGTTTATAGGGCAGCGTGCAGTGCAGACTGAACTTTACCGTTTAATGCTGATAGCTCTGACATAACCTTTACTGAAAGATGACTCTGTTAAAACGTTCGTTTATAATTTCCTTCAACAAGCCTTTATATTCATCACTCATAAAACTAATATCAATAAAATTCATCCATGCAGGCACAGCTTTTTCCATTTTCTTAAAGATATTGGTTTGCTGCTTTGAATCCAGCCTTGCGAGGGTAAATGCTGCTATAAAATCCTTTCTGCTCAAGCGGTTCTTCTTTCCCTTAAGATGAAGCGACATTTCCTCGTTATCATCTCTGATCAGTAATTTAGTTGCCACCATATCGTAAGCCGGTGCTAACACCGGACCGAGCGTAGGATTATGCAACAAAGAAAAGTTCTTCAAGTGCATATCGGCATTACCGGTAAGGAAAGAAAACAATACCTGCTCATAGAAATTAACTACATCAAGGCCCGGATTAGCCGAGTACTTATGAATAGCCTTTGCAATCTGTTCATAGGAGCCTCTATCCTTATGCTCCGTTAACTGCTCCGTTAACTGGCAAAAATCTTCCATATGCAATTTATTTTTTTTATTCCTGTCAATACGTTTGGTGATATATGCCAATTCACCAGACTGCATACGAATTAGACTATGTGGCACAGTTTTGATTTTTACAATCGAAGCCAAGTGCATGGTAAGATCTTCTATTTCAGGCAAATGAGGATATTGCTGAGTGGGAGGTTTCAAAATGTAATTTCCAAAAAGACCTACAATGGTAAATCGTTTAGGCTCATTGGTCCCTTCAGTTTTTTGAATATCCAATGAAAGTTTAGGCTGTACCCCTGTTACAGTAACCTGGCTTCTGATTACCTTCAATGCAAGTTCTTCCATTTCCTTTTCAGTGAAGGGCAATTCAGGAGGTGTTGGTTGGCCAAAAATATTTTTACTGCAAGCAGGATGAAAGTCCTTCTCGATATCCGCCAATTCCTGGTAACAATACAAACACCTCATGCTTCTTCAGGTTTAGCGGGGAGAACACTCACAGCACCGATACATTCCTTGCAGCAGTTAAGCAATAACCCCATCCGGTCGCGTGGATTCAGCTTCCAGTTTCGTTGAGCAATATCCAGCAACCAGCCTTCGGGAATAAGGCCATCAAAAAAGGGAAAGAGTATGGAGTTATGATAAGTTTCATCGCGCAATGGCAAGGTGAGACTTATCGGGTTCGCTCCTTCAATTTTCACGTAGTCCGGTGCATATTCAAAATGATAGCCATGCTCATCTTCGGTGAGCCAGCCAGCAGTGATGTCGTGCATTTTAATTTCTGCCTTTCTCATCCTGCCTTTTCCTTTTTACTGTTACCGTTGGGGCATACCCTGTTGTTATCATACTACCTGTTTCCGGCTTCAATTCAACATCACGTTTCAATTCTATCTGCCCCAGCTGAAAACCGAAAAGCTGTAATACCTGGTTTACTTTATCCATCCGCAGCGTTTGCTTGCCTTGTTCCAGGTCGCGTATAAAGCGCAACCCTACTCCTGCCTTCTCCGCCAATTCCGGTTGAGTAAGTCCGGCTGCAACCCTTTTTTCCTTTATAAACTTATTTAACCCCATAGATTATACCTTATCGGGTATAAATATAACTAAAAATAAATATATATACCCTATCAGGTATAAAGTATAGCTAATCGAGTAGGAAGGTAGCCATTATTTGGCTACCTGTCCTCTCACACCACCCTACGTACCGGTCTGGTATAGGGCGGTTTGTTAGAATAATGATGGACACCCATTAGTTTGCCAAACGGAGTAATAGTTACAAAAGCCAAC
>JANOUH010000222.1:0-12631 GCA_031416795.1 Cytophagales bacterium
GTATCAGCAAAAACAGGAAATATAACTTATCAAGAATTTTACCCACGTCTAGCAAAAGCTACGATAGACAATATTGACAAAGCTATTGGAAACCACTTTGACTTCACTTCTGAAGAATTAGATTTCATCATCAACTACGATATCAAATACCGTATGGGTAAAGAACTGGAGGAGGAGGATTGAATTCTTATGTAATGAATGCCGATGCAGCAGGTTTAAAAACAGCCTAAAGCACTGGTTTTCAGTATTTTGCTTATGTAACGGTTATGTAACTGAGAGAATATGTAATGAGTAAAGTTGCTAAAACCTATATCTGGCGAATGACCCACTATACCAACATTGGATTCATTCTGCAAAACGGTGTGCACAGCAGCAACGGGCAAGGTGCATGATCCCAACTATGTGAACATAGGTCATCGCACACTCATTGCAGGCAGAGGTCAATCACCCATTGCTTTGCCTCCCGGTGGCGTTCTCAACGATTATGTTCCCTTTTACTTTCACTACAAAATGCCCATGCTCTATCATATTTATCAGGGCATTGTTCCGGATTATGCAGGCACCCAGCAGGAGATTATTTACCTCGTTAGCACAGCCGAACATATTCACAGTTTGAACATTCCTTTCATTTTTAGTGATCGCCATGCCTATCTTCAGCATAAAACCATTTACAACTCGCTTGCTGATTTATCACGTTTAAATTGGACAGTAATTAGGGACGACACGTGGTTTCAAGTCTACACCGCCCTGCGAAAAGAGTTAAAGCAAGCTGAGTTTTTAGTTTACGAGCATTTACCAGTAAATGCATTGATGGGCATAGTTTGCCATAATGATCAAATTGCTAATTTTGTTCAGGTTGCAATCACTCAGGCGAACTTGAATTTACAAGTGGTTGTTAAACCAGAGTATTACTACCCATGATTTCATTTCATAATTCAAACCTTTTGAAGTCAGATGCCGAAGCGCTGGTAAACACCGTAAACACGGTCGGTATCATGGGCAAGGGTGTGGCATTGCAGTTCAAGGAACATTTTCCGCTCAATTATAAATTATACCAAAAGGCTTGTGAAGCCGGAGAGGTAAAGTTGGGCAAAATGTTTGTTACCGAAACCGGTCAACTCACCGGCCCGCGCTATGTTATAAATTTTCCAACCAAAGCAGACTGGCGCAGTTTTTCAAAACTCAGTCACATAGCCGAGGGGCTGGATGATTTAGTGCGTGTAATCGAGGAGAAGAATATCAAGTCGATTGCAGTACCTCCGTTAGGTTGCGGCAATGGCGGGTTGGATTGGAAGGATGTAAAACCACTGATTGTTTCAAAACTTTCCACACTGGCGCCTATCGTGCAGATAGAAATATTTGAGCCTGGCCATCATAGCTATACCAAAACTACTACCAATGGGGTAGCCAAACTTACCAAAGCTCGGGCATTAACAGTAGCTCTGGCCGATCGATATAATGTATTGGGTTTTGATATTTCGCATTTGGAAATTCAAAAGCTGGCTTACTTCCTTCAGGAACTGGGCCAAACCGATTTAAGACTTAATTATCAGAAAGGTCATTATGGACCATATGCTACAAACCTGAAACATCTTTTGGCGCATCTGGAAGGCAGTTACTTCAAAGGGCAAATCCGCTTTCAGGATATGAAGCCTACCGACTCACTGCAGTTGGTAAAAGAACATTTGCCAGAAGTGAATAAAGTAATCGAAACCAAATTGACAGCAGAAGAAAAAAATCGACTGGAAAAATTGAGTCGGTTAATCGAGGGCTTCGAATCACCTTTTGGTCTGGAACTGTTAGCTACGGTTCATTGGGCGAATAAAGAACTGGGCGGGAACGCTACCTTGTCTTCTGTTGAGAGCCATATCCACAATTGGTCGACTCGCAAAAAAGAAACCATGAACAGAAGCCAAATTGATGTAGGCCTTCAGCGCGTGAACCAATTCTTTCCATAAATCAATCGAACTTGGACAATAACCTGGACACTGTGTGTCCAAGTACCAAGTACATAGACATGAACATACGCATCATGTCTATGTAGGTGGAGATACCACTACAGATAGAAAACACCTGTTACAGGCAGTAAAACGCATAAATAGTGGAGATAAAGGCGCAAATTGGTAATAAGGATTTACTAAAACTTAGTAAAACAGCCTTTTTATGTAGTCGTCAAGTTCCTGCATCTACCGTACTGAAGTGTTATGACTGGGCAATTGCACAACGAGAAGCTGGTGCGTGTGTTATTAGTGGTTTTCACAGTACAATAGAGAAAGATGTACTGCACTACCTGTTAAAGGGAAAGCAACCCATCATTGTAGTTCTTGGGCGGGGCTTAAAGCAGGAAATAGAACCTATGTTTAAAAAGCCACTGGATGAAGGCAGACTACTTATTGTTGCCCCATTTGGAGCTGAAATAAAAAGAGTGAACAGTAAAACAGCACAAATAAGAAACAAGATGATGATAGAGTTATCCAATGAGATAGCCGTTGGCTTTGCCAGCAAAGACGGACAGCTGGAGAAATTGCTGAGCACCACCAAAAAATTGATACAATACATCACTGAATGAATCCTTTGACCTCGTAGAATTTTGCCGACAGTTCAACTGGATGGAATAGAGACTTCTCAAACAATTTACTGTTACCCTTTTTAAAATACAATGGAGGCCTCAACCTCGTCTGTGTAACACAGACCGAAACAGAATCATGCAGTGCTAAATAGTTTTATTGTTTCCCCTTTCTAAAATCCAATGGAGGCTTGCGATCGCCAATCATCGATTTGTAGTTGAAATCAGGACCAACATAATCTGCCAATTCTTTTTTAGCCTTTCCGATAACGGAAGGATTGTTGAAAATATCAATGCCTGTCATGGCAATAATCTTGGCTGCATTATTCATGGCTTTATAACCAATGCTCATACCACCAGTGGCAACCGCTTGCCAGGAGTGAGCAGGCACGCCAGGAACCCAGGTAGCAGTTCCCAATCCGGCAGTAGGCACTACCCATGTGATGTCACCCACATCTGTAGAAGCGGGAAAGAAGCCACCTGTTTTGAAAGGTTGTACTTGTGTTGCTGATTCAAGAGGCGGTACTTTAAAAGTAAGTGTACTTTGAATTTTTTTTCCGAACTCAACTTCTGCAGGAGTATAGTTCACGCCACCCACCGTCTTGAGGTTGTTGTACATCAGGCGTGAGAGTGTTTCGTTTGGGACCAGATTGAATGAACCGGAGATCACTTCATACTTCATCGTAGTTTCTGTTCCACTCGCTGCTCCTTCAGCAGCTTTCACAATACGATTCCAGATTTCTTCCACCATGCGTGCATCTGGGTGGCGCACCATATATTCTGCTTCTGCAAAATCAGGAACAACATTGGCCGCTAATCCTCCTTTATTGATTACATAATGTATGCGTGTTTCCTGAGGAACATGTTCACGCATCAGGTTCACCATGTAATTCATGGCTTCTAATCCATCCAATGCAGAGCGACCAGCTTGTGGTGCTGCTGCAGCATGTGCTGAGCGACCGTAAAAACGAAAGATAGTCTGCTTAATCGCCAAGCAAGATTCCGGACTCGCATCATTTTCACTTGACGGATGCCAATGTAAGACAACATCCACATCATCAAATAAACCATCGCGCACCATGTATACTTTTGCTGAGCCACCTTCTTCAGCGGGGGTGCCGAATAATTTTACGGTTCCTGCTTTTTTATTTTTGATCAACCAATCTTTCAATGTAACGGCAGCGGCAACAGAAGCAGTTCCAAATAAATGATGTCCGCATGCATGACCTGGTCCTCCTTCCACTTTTATTTTTCTATCCGGAACTGAATCTTGCGAAAGCCCGGGAAGCGCATCAAACTCTGCCAGGATGCCAATAACCGGACCACCACTTCCATAGGTCGCCAAAAAGGCAGTGGGCATTTCTGATACACCGGTTTTAATGGTAAACCCTTCGCTTCTTAATACTCCTTGTAAGCGTTCGGTGCTTTGTGTTTCAAGAAAACCTAGTTCAGCATAAGACCAAATATCCTGCGCTACTTTTTGATAAACGGGAAATTTCTTATTCAATTCAGTCGTGACAAATTCTTTATCGCGATCAGGTTTTACTTTGGGATTGATTTCCGTTTGTGCCCGAACAATGAATCCAGACAAAAGGAACAAAAAGAAAATATTTTTTTTCATGAGTTAGAATTTGGACACGATAATTAACTGAAAAAATGTGAGGATTTAAATCAATCTTTGATGATTTCAAATTCTACCCTGCGGTTAAGTTGCTTGTGATCGTCAGTAACTTCTTGAGCAATGGGTTTAGCGCTGCCATACCCGATGGCTGTAATGCGCGAAATGTCAATTGGAAATTCTGTGGATAGGTATTTCTTGATGGCATCTGCCCGGGCTTGCGACAAGAGAAGATTGGATTCTTCTTTTCCTGCCGAGTCCGTATGGCCGGAGATTTTTAATTTGAAATTCGGATGATCGATTAAAAAGTTGGCAAGCTTATCAAGATCATCGTGCATGGTGGCCAGAATGTTTGCCTTTCCATTTTCAAATTCGAGCGACTCAAAGGCTAGCTTACTTTCTAGCGGTTCTGCAATCTTATTGATGTCCCGATCGCCATCCAGGAAAAACAGTTCTTCAATGCGGAAGAACTCATCGCCTTGAATGATCAACAGATAGTTGCGTTTGTTGATCAGATTGAAATCAAATGTTCCGTCATCGCGAATAAATTTGGGAGCCACTTCTACTCCCTGGTCGAGATCAATCACCGACACAATTCCTCTCTCAGGATTTCCATTCGGATCTTTCAGGCTTCCCTTCAATGTGGTAATGGCATTGGGCTGCGCTTCCATGGGCACCGGAAAGGAATGGAGATCAAGATTCTTTAGATCATCCTGTGTGGATCGTGCATAATATAGATTTTCAGATTTAGAGTCGATGGTGAAATAATATTCACTTCCACCTCCGTTCACCAAAGGCCCCGTATTTCTTGGATCACTCCAACTGCTTTTAAGCTTGTTGGATTTATAAATATCAAACTCACCAAAGTTTAAAGGGTGGCCATTGGAGCTGAAGTAAAGCACATTAAACGTGTGATGAAAGAAAGGACTCACTTCGCTGTTTACCGTATTGATGATGGGTCCGGCATTCTGCGCTTTTTGCCATAATCCTTTTTTATCTTTTACAGCAAAGTAGATATCAGAGAGTCCAAAACTGCCTGCACGATTTGACGCAAAGAATAATGTATCACCACTATGGGTGAGTGAGGGATGAGAATCCCATCCCGTACTATTAATGTTGGATCCCAGATTTTTTATGTCACCCCAGGTGTTGTCCTCCGCTTTCATTACAGCGACATATAAATCGCAGTTGCCAGATCCATCGGGCGCATTGCATCTTGAAAAGAAAAGATAATTTCCGTCCTCGCTGATGCAAGCCGATCCTTCGTTATACGTACTGTTGATATTTACAAAAGGCTCTGCCGTTGACCACCTGCCTTCAACCTTGGCACTAAAAAAAAGATCTTCATTATAGGAGCCATCACTTTTTTCATTTCTTTTCGAAGTAAATAAAATCAGATCATCCGTATTTCCTACAGTAGGCCCATAGTCTTCTTTTCTGGAATTAATATCGTCACCCATATTGAGCAAAATTGATTTTGGCGGACGAAGGGTGTCAATGTCCTTTCGATAATCAACGAGCTTGTAATAAAAATCCAGTGGAACATAGTTCTCTTTTTTGTCAGGATCCAATTGTTGATAGGAAGCATAGATGTTTTTAATATCCAAACCCTGTTGATGATGTTTGAGCACCAATTTATAGAGAAGAAGTGCTTCACCAGTAGGACCATTCGATTCCGATAGTTTTGCCAGCTTCCAGATCATGGCAATATTTCTGTTAAAATTTTCGATACCGAAGTTTTTTACATAATCTTTTAAAGCTGCATACATGGCTTCTTCATCTCCTTTGCTATCCAGACTTTGTATTTTCTTCAATTTGGCTGCATCATAATAGAAGCCAACTTTATTGATGTTTGAAAAAACAAATATGTCAGACTGACTGTAAGTGGTTAAGGAGTCATTGAGTGCGATTGTGCCGCCTTTTTTAAAACCTTTCTTTTCCTTTTGAGCGTATAAGGGGGTGAGGTTTCCGAATAGTGTTGCTAAAAACAACAGAATGCAGAGTTTTGGAATGATTCCAGGCTTGTTGGATAACTTCATCACTGTACGAAAATTGCCACAATTTTGGCTCAATAGCAAAACCATGGCATACGGATTGACCCTGGAAGGATGCACATAAAATTAATTGGATACACCCTTTTTTTGTGTCAAATTGGCACTCTATAATTATGTTTAAATCCTTAGCAATACCAACACTGGTTCAGGAAGACTCGGACGAGATGATTCAGTTGATCAATCCCGAGCAGGAATCAGATCTTAAACCGGAGGATCTCCCTGAAGAACTTTCTATTCTCCCCATAAAAAATACTGTCCTGTTTCCAGGTGTGGTTATACCCATCACAGTTACACGGCAAAAGTCCATTCGTCTGATTAAGAAAGCGTATCAGGGCAATCGGATCATCGGGGTAATAGCACAAAAAAATAAGCAAGCCGAAGAGCCAAACTCGGAGGATCTCTATCGATTTGGAACGGTGGCCAGAATCATAAAAATGTTGGTGCTACCAGATGGAAATACGACCATCATTATTCAGGGAAAGAATCGGTTTGCGATAAAAGAATTTTTGCAAGATGAGCCGTTCATGACGGCCAAAATTGACTTGCAGATAGAACCGACACTTGATCTGGAAAGCAAGGAAGTGAAAGCACTCGTTCAATCATTGAAGGATGCAGCAACAAAAATTCTTAAACTCAATCCTGATATTCCTCAAGAAGCGCAGGTGGCTTTGGATAATATTCAAAGCACAGGGTTTTTAATTCACTTCGTGGCATCGAACTTAAATGTGGAGGTTGGCGATAAACAAAAGATTCTAGAAACGAATAATATCATCGATCGCGGCACCTTGCTGTTGCAATTCATGCTGAAGGAAATCCAGATGTTGGAGATCAAGCATGAGATTCAGAAACGGGTGCATACCGACATCGATCAACAACAACGTGATTATTTTTTACGTCAGCAAATAAAGGTATTGCAGGATGAGTTGGGTTACGATGGCCCCGATAAGGAAATTGAAAAGCTAAGAAGGCGCGGAGCAGAGAAGAAATGGTCAAAGGCTGCATCGGAACATTTCAATAAAGAACTGGATAAGTTACTTCGTATCAATCCACAGGCTGCTGAGTTTCCTGTTGCCATGAATTATGTAGAATTCATGCTTGATTTACCCTGGCATGAATACACCGTTGATGATTTTGATTTAAAAAGAGCGCGTAAGATTCTTGATAAAGATCATTTCGGTTTGGAGAAAGTGAAGACACGCATCATTGAGTATTTGGCAGTGCTCAAGTTGAAGAAAGATATGAAGGGTCCCATATTGTGTTTATATGGTCCTCCGGGTGTTGGAAAAACTTCATTGGGAAAATCCATTGCTAAGTCACTTCAGCGTAATTATATACGCATGTCATTAGGCGGTGTGCATGATGAAGCTGAAATTCGCGGCCATCGCAAAACATATGTGGGTGCCATGCCAGGTAAGATTTTATCGAACATTAAGAAGGCAAAGTCATCCAATCCGGTTTTCATTCTAGATGAAATTGATAAAGTAAAATCTGACTTTCGCGGAGATCCTTCTTCTGCGTTACTCGAAGTATTAGATCCGGAACAGAATAATACGTTTGGTGACAACTACCTGGAGGTTGAATATGATCTTTCCAAAGTATTATTTATTGCGACAGCAAACTCATTGGATTCTATACATCCTGCTTTACGCGATCGTATGGAAATTATTGAATTGACTGGTTATACGGTAGAAGAAAAACTGCAGATTGCTATCAAGCATTTAGTGCCAAAGCAATTGTCTGAACACGGATTGAAATCGTCACAAGTTAAATTTTCAAAAGATGCGCTTCTGAAAGTGATCGAGAGTTATACGAGAGAATCGGGAGTACGAAACCTGGAACGCAAAATTGGCTCAGTGGTGCGAAGCATGGCAAAATCGGTGGCAATGGAAGAAGAGTTTGACAAAAATGTTACTCCGGAATTTGTCGTCAAGGTACTTGGTGCTGAAATTTATGATGAAGAACTTTATCAAGGAAATAACATTGCTGGTGTGGTAACAGGTCTTGCCTGGACGCAAGTTGGCGGTGATATCCTTTTTATTGAATCAAGTTTGAATAAAGGAAAAGGAGGGTTGACCATCTCTGGTCAGCTAGGAGATGTGATGAAAGAGTCGGCCATGGCAGCGTTATCGTATTTGAAATCTAATGCTGAGCACCTTGGCATCGACCATCGTGTGTTTCAACAATATGACTTACACATTCATGTGCCGGCAGGTGCAGTGCCAAAAGATGGGCCTTCGGCAGGCATTACTATGTTAACTTCGTTAGCATCCATTTTTACCCAACGAAAAGTAAAAGACAAGTTGGCCATGACAGGTGAAATCACGTTGCGTGGAAAAGTACTTCCTGTAGGAGGCATAAAAGAGAAAATGCTGGCGGCTAAACGAAGTGGTATTAAGGAGATTATTCTTAGTCAGCGTAATAAACGCGATATCCTTGAAATTGAAAAGCAGTATGTAAAGGGACTCACATTCCATTATGTTGATACCGTTGATGAAGTATTGAAAATCGCTTTGTTAAAAGAGAAGGTAGACAAACCGCTTACGTTTGTTCTAGCCGATGTGAAAGTGTAGTTGTTTAAATTCATAAACCGAATTACATGTTAGATTCGAAATATTTTACACCACAGCAGATTGTACAAGAGCTGGATAAATATATCATTGGTCAGTATGAAGCAAAGCGTAATGTGGCTATTGCGTTGCGAAATCGCTGGAGACGCATGAGTGTGAAGTCTGATATTCAGAGCGAGATTGTTCCCAATAATATTTTAATGATCGGAGCAACGGGCGTGGGTAAGACCGAAATCGCCAGAAGGCTTGCTCGCATTGCCGATGCACCATTTGTAAAAGTGGAAGCTTCAAAGTTTACGGAAGTAGGTTATGTAGGTCGCGATGTGGAAAGCATGGTGCGTGATTTGGTGGAGCAATCAGTAAACATGGTGAAGGCAAGAAAGAAGGAAGAGGTAAAGGAGAAAGCGGCACAAGCAGTAGAAGAAGTTATTTTGGATGCACTGATTCCTCCCATGCGATCAAAAGCGGCTGGCTTTACAGTGACTTCAGATGAATCACAAGAAATGCCTACGAGTGATGTAGAGTTGAATGAACGTACCCGTAATTTATTTCGCGAGAAAATAAGGAATGGTGAGTTAGAGGATCGGAAAATCGAAATCAACATTAAACAAAAATCGGGACCCGGTGTGGGAATGATCGGTGCGGGCATGATGGACGAAGTGTCCATGATGAACCTTCAGGAAATGTTAGGTGGTATGATGCCTAAGAAACCCAGGAAGCGCAAAGTGACGGTAGGTGAAGCCAGAAAGATTTTGTTGGAAGAGGAGGCGCTTAAACTCATCGACATGGATGAAGTGAAGGAGGAAGCCCTTCGTAAAGCAGAAGATGCAGGAATTATTTTTATTGATGAGATTGATAAGATCGTTTCAGGTTCAGGAAAGAAAGGTGGTGGTGGACCGGATGTGAGTCGTGAAGGGGTGCAGCGCGATTTACTTCCTATTGTAGAAGGAAGTACCGTGAATACAAAATATGGTGTGATTAAGACGGATCACGTATTGTTTGTGGCTGCAGGTGCCTTTCATATTTCAAAGCCTTCCGATCTCATTCCTGAGTTGCAAGGTCGCTTTCCAATTCGGGTAGAGCTTACTAATCTTACCAAGGATGATTTTGTGCGTATACTAATCGAGCCAAAAAATGCGTTGACTAAACAATACAAAGCATTATTTGAATCAGAGGGTGTTCAACTGGAATTTTCTGAAGATTCAATTTCTGAGATAGCCCAGGCGGCTTTTGATATCAATGCTGAAATTGAAAATATAGGCGCACGTAGATTACATACGGTGATGAGTAGATTATTAAATGAATTTTCATTCGATGTGCCCGATAAAATCCCTGCAAACTCTCAGATTACCATTACCAAAGAGATGGTGAAGGAAAAATTAAGCGGACTAGTTAAGAACAGGGATTTGAGTGAGTATATATTATAGCGGATGGCCCGTTACCTTTTTGTTTTGCTTTTATTTTCAGTAGTAACAAAAGCTACTGTTGCCCAGCATTCTCCAGATTCGACAACCAGTGATTATATTGAAAAATTTCCAGATAAGTTTTTTGTCTGGCCTCTGTTTAAGAAGCGTTCACTTTCTTTTGACATCCGCAATGGAGATAATGAGAAGATAAAATATAAACCTAATAGTGCGTTCAGTTTAGGCATAGGCGTTTATCTGTTTGAAATTGCCGCTGAGATTTCATTCACGTTACCCATTAATGAAAAGAGTCAGTCTGCTTATGGCTCTACGGATGCACGTGAATTTCACGCTAATTTTATAGGAAATAATTGGGGGGTTGATGTTTTTCGGCAAAAGTATAGCGGATTTTATTTTAATGATCCTTCAGGATCATCCGATAATGTCATCAAACGACCCGACATTGATCTTACAAATACCGGTATCAATGGAATTTATGCATTCAATAAGAAAAAATTTTCACTACGTTCAGCATACAATTATTCTGAACGTCAGGTAAAAAGTGGTGGCTCCATTATTATCACAGGTAATCTTAATACATTTCGGCTATCGGCTGATTCTGTTATTCTAACTAAGAAATCCAGTTCATCAAGCAACGACTCTAACTTACTTTTGATGCGTTACACAACCATCAGTGTTGCTGGTGGATATACGTACACCTTGGTTTACCGTTCGTTCTTTCTGAATGGCGCTTTATCGGTAGGTCCGGCTCACAACTGGATTTTATATAGCAGACCTAGTGGAACAGAATATTATGATGTTGCCGTAAACACCTACAGCGATATTCGAGTTGCTATAGGATATAATAGTGATCGTGTTTTTGGCGGAATGAGTTTGGTAACTCAATCACGCTACATACGATTTGACGATATCCGATTTGCTAACACAAACACTTTTGTTAAGTTGATGATTGGCTATCGTTTTAATGAAGTAGGGGTGTTAAAGAAGAGAGCTAAGGATTACATTCCTGGTAACTACAATCCATAATTGATGTTATCTCTTGACTAATTTAAACGCGAGATTTCTTCCATGACCTTGCATGATGGCAAGATTGATCCAGCTTAACGCAAATTTTTCGAGCAATTCAACTTTGTCATCGCCTCCAAAATCATAACAAGCAGTGAAGCCAATATCTTTTGCTAATTGTTCAGCAACTTGTTTTGCTTTCTTACTGCTTCCGGCAGCAAACATATCAATGCCTTCTCCTTGATAGTTTGGGCTAAGCATATTTTCGAAGCCCGTTGAGTTGAAACATTTTACAATATCCTGAGCTTGCGTGATTTCTTTGATAGCTGCATAGGCTGTAGCAAATGGTTCCGGCCTGGTGCGAATAGAATTAGTAGTGTCTATAATCACTTTATTTGACACATCCCCTAATTGAGGAATTAATGCCAACACAGCTTCAGGCGGAGTAGTAATGACAATCACATCGGCATTTTTTGAAGCTTCATGAATGGTATTCACTTTTGCTTCAACAATCAATGTCAATGCTTTTTGTGTCTTAAGTGATTCAGGATCTCGCACGCCAAAGACAACTTCGTGTCCTGCTTTTAACCATCCTTTACCCAAAGCAGAACCAACGTTGCCTGAGCCTATGATTGCAATTTTTGTCATTTATGAATTTAACGTAAATTCAACAGTGATTTTGGTGTTCAATACTTTAGAGATCGGACAATTTGCTTCAGCATCGGCAACCAATTCAGCAAACTTGGCCTGATCGATACCTTTAACTGTGGCTTTTAAAATCAAATGAGATTCCGTTAATACACCTTCCACAAAATTTATTTCACATCGGGTTTCAAGTTCGTCAGGCGTGAAGCCGGCAGCTCCCAGATTGAAACTTAACTTCATCGTAAAACATCCGGCATGAGCCGCTGCGATCAACTCTTCAGGATTGGTGCCAATGCCTTGTTCAAATCGGCTGGTGTATGAGTATTGTGTTTTGTTCAATACAGTACTTTGTGTGGTTAAGTGGCCCTGTCCTTCTTTTCCACTTCCTTGCCAGATGGCGGTTGCTGTTCTTTTCATATAATTTATTTGTAAGTTGTAATTCAATCTTTTTTACTTTTCGGGAAATCAAAAGATTCCAGCGTGCCACAGCCGAAAGAAGCATCTTTCCATCGATCAATATTTAAACGAGTTTTCACTATTCCGCAAGTTGGAATATTGTCAATGAATTCGTTCAATAACAGATTGGCAAACTCTGTCAACCCCGGATTATGACCAAATAGCAGTACCACCTCATCCTGATCGCGCTCACGGTCTTTTAATTCCCTAATCACGGTAAGAATCTGATCTTCATCGGCATGATAAAGTCGCTGGTCTGTTTTTATTTTATCTTTATCGTAATCTAGAATATGGGC
>JANOUH010000223.1:0-2257 GCA_031416795.1 Cytophagales bacterium
TTCCTGACATTGATGATGCCATTGAAAACGTTCTCAATTTTGCCTCGCCCAACCCCGCGGAAATCCGTCAACTCCTTATGCAGATTTCTCCGTATGAAGGAAAAAAACCTGCGGAAAATTTTCTGAAATATTTCCCGGCCGATAAACAAGTTCAGTATGTCAACGATCAGTTTAAATACTATGGTGGCTACCAGGAATTGGCTTACCTGTACGCTTCTTTGGGTGAGATTGATAAAGTAAAACACTGTGTGGATAGTTTGGTGAAGCATCACCCCAATTACTCCACGTTCATCACCAACATATTAAATATAACTACTTACCTCTTCAAGGAAGGTTTTGTGCAGGAGGCTGATGATCTGCTTGGTTATTATGCCCGAAAGCAAAATGTATCCAAAAAGGATTTGTATGAACTCTGGCTTGATGGCTCAGGTATCAAGCACTTGCGAGTAGCGTGGAAATTTTTTGATGGAAACTATAATCCCAATCTTGAGTTCCTCGATTTTACCTTGGTCAGCAAGCTGTTTGATCAATACTATAAAGTGCTATTGAATGAATACAAAACAGCCGATGCCGTTAATTATAACCTGGCGCTCTACCATAAACACCGTGGTACGATATTAACCAAAATTAATCTTGATAAAGGAGGAATATTCAACCTGAATGCAGATTCACTTTTTGAACTGTCACTCAGGTATTATAATAAAGTTTCTCCATCGTATAAAGAGCAAAGCATTGACATTTACCTGGAAATAGATTGGCAACCGGTTAAACAAAAAAGAACAAGGGCAGAAATATTTCTTTACCCTGATCATTTTCCTAAAGTAAGAAACGACAAGGTTGCGTCTCCCCGGTATTTTAGTGATGCCTTCTTTTCTTTTACATTGAAGAGCGGCCAATTCAATGAACTCTACCAGGTAGAAAATCACTTTAAGCTTTTCGAGGAATGGCTGATACGATATAACCGATTCAACAAGCCTAATTATTTTCCACGCCCAAACAAGAACTATCTGCCTTTAACGGTGCAGACATTAGGCAAAATAGATTCTATTCTTTCGGCTAACCCCATTGCCGCAACACTTAATTCAAATCTGACTGGGCTCCTATTGATTGATCTCTACATGGATGAAAACCAGCCTGACAAGGTTGATGAGCTTTATGAGAAACTGGAATTCCCCAAGCTCAAAGAAAATTTTAGAACAGGGGATGTTCAAGATGCTGAATTTTTCAGTTACAAAATGGAACGCCTGGCGGAATATTTTGCAGCACAGGGCAGGAAGGAAGATGCCATTAAGATTATACAGCATCAATCCAACAAAATAAATATTCTCAAAGGCTATGCCACGGCTCCACTTGAGTTGTTCAGGAATAAGTCAACAAGCCATAAGGAAGATGCCTTTGTCTATCTCGATTCAGCCATGACAGAGTTCAATAGAATAGAAGACTTTATGATCCTGAGTTGGAATCCGAGGGCTGCCATGATCCTTACTCCGGCCTTTGTGGGAGGAAAGGATATGTCGGACTTATCGCTCAGTTATGTTCGTGATATTGCGATGGGTCAGCAGAATGGTGTCATTCAGAATTTAATATTCGGAACGGCCATACGAGGAGATTATTATGGAGCGCTTTCCGCTATACCGGAGCTCGCCATTGTGGATCGCTTGTTTTACTTCAATACCATTCTTTCCGTGGAAGGCTTGGAACGAGCCAAAGACCCGGAGTGGAAAAAATATTTTAGGGAGTTGCAAGACTATTGGATTTGGGAGTGGGTGGGATACGAAGTTGATGTATTTTAATGAAGAGATTAATGAACGAACTTCTAAATTCATTATTCAGAATTGGAAATTGGATATTTTGAATTCTTTAATCTTTGAATAAATGAATTTCAATTACTAAATGTAGAATAATGTAGTTGCAAACCACTTCAAGATTCATTGTTAGAATTGGATATTGAAAATTGTGAAAGAATACTAATGTAAAATGTAGAATACTGAATGTCGAATAATGAAGTTTATACAGGTCACTTTAAGATTTAGTATTCGTTATTGGAAATTGGATATTGCGAAAGGATACTAAATGTAAAATAATGAATGTAGTCTAATGAAGTTGCCACTGGAAAACATTGAAGATTTTCAAATGCAAGAAAAAAGAAAATACGACCTGGAAGAAAGGCTGATCAACTTTGCCGTGGTGTTAATTGCTCATGTAGAGACTATGCCGAATACAAAAGCAGCTAATCATCTTGCCGGACAGTTATTGC
>JANOUH010000224.1:0-30402 GCA_031416795.1 Cytophagales bacterium
ATTGATGTTCTATTGGAAGGTCCTGGCATTGTAGATTATGTAGTGGGGGCAGAGCCTGGCCCTGGTATATTTGTGTTGGGCACACATGATGATCCCAGGCAACAGCATTTTTTGAATTTATATAAATTAGGCGAAGGCCCACTGTATTTATTTTACACTCCTTATCATCTCTGTCATTTTGAAGTTCCTTTCACCATTGCGCGTGCGGTGCTATTTCATGATGCTACTATTGCACCGTTAGATGCACCTCGTGTTGATGTAGTTACTACTGCTAAGATTGACCTCAAGGCAGGAGATGTTCTCGATGGAATTGGCCGTTATATGACATATGGTCAATGTGAAACAAACCAGATCACGGTGGAAGAGAATTTGTTACCGATGGGTCTTGCAGAAGGGTGCATACTCCGAAGGGATATTCCGCGCGATCAGGTAATTACTTACCTCGATGTGATACTTCCGAAAGGAAGATTTTGTGATGCACTAAGGAAAGAGCAAGATGGGTATTTCAAAGATACTTCAGTTTCTAATAAGAGAAATGGATTCACAAAAAAAAGATTTATTGAACAACACTAAATATGACTGACTCGATATACAAAAGAATTTGGGAGTTGTCACCGTATGTTCAACGGCCTGAAGAATACCTTGAGCTAACGCAGTTGACAAAACAACTGATTAAAATATATCATGATCAGGGCCGGCTGTCGGGTGACCCTTTCAATCCCACTCGAGCCAGGGTAGTAAGCGTACCTTTTGAAAAAATTAAAACAATATTGAAAGATAGTACTTGCCTGGTTACCGGTGGGCTAGGTAGTGTTGGTTCTATTCTCGTGCAGGACTTGTTGAAGTATGATGTCAATGAAATAATTATTCTGGATAATAGCCCATCGCTTTATACCAATTCAGAACGGGTGACCCGATTTGATTGTGATATTCGTAATCTTTCTTTAGTCAATGAGATATTTTCACTTTATCGTCCCGATTTTGTTTTTCATGCTGCAGCGCAGCGTGACCCGGGCATCGCTGAATCTAAAGTGAGAGAAACGGTAGCTACTAATGTGCTTGGTACCATGAACATCGTTAAGGCTTGCGAAGCTGTGGGCAGTGTAAAACAAATGGTATCCTCATCAACGGGAAAGGCTTCCCGTTATTTTACAGAAGAAGTTTATGCGGGAACAAAGAAAGTGGGAGAATTTATTCTTGATGAATTTTCAAAAACAAGTCGTGTAAAATATAGTATGATTCGATTCACTCATATTCTTGATAATAGCTTGATGAATATGGAACTCAAGTTAGCGAGCGAAAAAGATGACCACTTAAAAATACACAGCCCTGGAAAGTATGTAACGGCACAAAATGCGCATGAAGCAGTCAGTCTGATGCTTAATGCCCTCATCAATTCCCGACTTAAGCAATGTAGGTTCTTATTGGTAAGGCATTTGGAATGGCCGGTGGAAAGTCTCGAGGTGGCACTTTACCATATAGTAAAATCAGGAAGAGATATTCCAGTCGTCTTTGCCGGGAATCCAGCTGGGTACTCTGAGAAGTTTTTTCGTGGTCAGATGGATTGGTCAGAGCCAGATGATCTGAATCTATTGATCAATGTGTATGAGAAGAGATATCGGACATTAAACGATGCCGGGGATATTATTATATCGCGCCCAGTTTCGGCTAATGGTCAGATCCTGCAAAAAGTGTTACATGATTTAGAACAAGTTACTGGCGATGCAGAGACTAAAGAAATCCTGATAATGGGCCTTAAGGAACTAGTTCGCGAATCATTAAAAACCGTAAATACCAGTGACACCATTGATATTCTTCATTGGGGATTAAATCCACAAATCATGGAGATGCAAAAAACAACTACTCAGGATTTCAATGCTATTGTTCCTTTATTGGCAGAATCACTTGAAGGAAGTATTTACACCACGGAAGCGGAAAAATTAATTTATCAAAACGCTTAATTATGTTACACATCGAATGGCCTGTTTTATCTCAAATGGTTGCTGATGTGGAACCTTTTGATTATGAACGTTGCGGGTTTTTCTTCGGGTATGAAGAAGGTGGTGATTCTGTAGTGACCAGAATCATGCCTGCAAAAAATTCCCGTCAAGCGGAACGACATACTAATTATGAAATTGCAGCGAGGGAGTATCTATGCGCTGAAGGAATGGCTGACGAGGAAGGGCTAAAACTTTTAGGTGTTTATCATTCACATCCGAACCATCCCGCTATTCCTTCCGACTTTGATCAGGAAGTTGCCCAACCTAATTTTTTCTATATCATAATTTCTGTTAAGAATAGAAAGTTGGTTGAAGTTCGCACCTGGCAACTGGATCAAGGTAAGCAATTTCAAGAAGATGAGTTTGATGTTATTCGATCGTCACAGAAATACGCTAGACCTGTTCTTGATATCATGGAGTTACAATAAGTAGTGGCAAATAAATTAAACAACACTTAATAGTATGGCAACAGTAATTATCCCCACACCGTTACGAAAATTCACAAACAATAACTCGCGTGTAATAATCTCAGAGAGCAAAGTTGCTGATGTGATTACTCAACTTGCCGTAAGTTTTCCGGATATTAAAAAGTATCTGATTGACTCAGACGGAAAGATAGCCTCATTTATTAACATCTTTGTGGATAGTGAGGATATACGAAACCTTAATCAAGAGCAAACCGAGATAAAACAAAACACCATCATCAGTATCGTTCCAGCTATTGCCGGGGGTATCCAGTACCCAAAGAAATGATTTGAATAATAAATAGAATCAATCTGATTCAAAATATGAACATGAAAACAGAAGAAATACTTTTATCCAAAGACGAATTGTTACGATACAATCGCCACATCATCATTCCTGAATTTGGTATAGAAGCGCAGTGTAAATTGAAAGCAGCTAAAGTATTGGTGATCGGAGCAGGCGGGTTGGGCTCACCATTATTACTTTATCTGGCAGCGGCCGGAGTGGGCACGATTGGAATCATTGATTATGATGTTGTTGAAGATAGCAACCTTCATCGTCAGGTATTATTTGGAGTCACAGAAATTGGATCATCAAAAGTGGATGCCGCTAAACAACGTCTCCGGAATTTAAATCCGCATATTATCATTAACATTCACAACCTGCTGCTTACTAACAAAAATGCATTAGATCTTATTAAGGAGTATGATGTGGTAGCCGATGGCACGGATAACTTCCCTACCCGTTATTTGGTAAATGATGCTTGCGTACTTCTTGGTAAGCCCAATGTATATGCTTCTATTTTTCAGTTTGAAGGGCAGGTGACTGTTTTTAATAGCACAAACAGTAAGGGTGAACTTGGCCCCAACTATCGCGATTTATTTGCAACACCGCCACCTCCTGGTTTGGTACCTAATTGTGCAGAGGGTGGAGTGCTGGGAGTATTGCCTGGAATTATTGGTAGTATGCAAGCCCTGGAGGTGATTAAAGTGATTACCGGAGTAGGAGAAATTCTTGACGGACGCTTATTCTTTTTCGATGCGTTGACCTTTGAATCCCGGATTTTCAATTTCAAGCGTCATCGCGCCAATCCAATCAATGGCGAGAACCCAACCGTTCATGAATTAATTGATTATGAGCAATTCTGTGGCGTTAAAGCATTCGAACGAAAGGTAAAGGAAATTTCCGCCAGGGATCTTTATGATTGGCAAGAGCAAGGCGAAGACTTTCAACTTATTGATGTGCGTGAGCCGATTGAATATGCTGTACAGAATATTTCCGGTCAACTTATTCCACTGGCAACAATTCTATCCTTTGCCGATAGCATCAGTCGCGATAAACGGGTAGTTATTCACTGCAAAATGGGTGGTCGCAGCGCCAGTGCTATTCGTCAATTGGAAGATAGTTTTGGTTTTGATAATTTATATAATCTTAAGGGCGGCATACTTTCCTATATGGATGAAGCACGATCCACATTGAAAACATTCTAACGTGAAAATTTTTCTGATTTTCTGCATTGCCTTTTCTGGTTTTCAATGTAGAGAAAATTCAGCTCACACTGAACCGGTTGGTACCGTGTTGGGGAAGGTTGATTTACGATTGGCCGAAGCCTCAGGCCTTGTAGCCAGCATCAATAATCCAGGTTTTCTCTGGACCTTGAACGACAGTGGTAATCCATCTGAAATTTTCCTGATCGACCAGCAAGCTCATATCCGGTTAGTGGTTACTCTAACACATATTGAAAATCGTGATTGGGAAGATATTGCTATTGATCAGCGTATGGATGGAAAGAGTTATTTATATGTAGCTGACATTGGAGATAATTATACAAACTACGAATGCAAACTGATATATCGTTTTGAAGAACCACAACTATCTAACGAAAAGGAGTATTTGATTTCACTATTTGATACGCTTACGTTAAGAATGCCTGATGGAAAATGTGATGCAGAAACGATTCTTATCGATCCACAAACTCACGAGCTTTTTATGATTTCCAAGCATGGGTATGAAGTATCTTTATATAAAGCCCCTCAACCACTTTCGTTAGACACTATGATGTTTGAAAAAATAACGACTTTGCCTTACAGCCAAATTGTAAGTGGAAGTATTTCCCCTGATGGACAAAAAGTGTTGCTTAAAAATTATACAAACATCTACTATTGGGAAAAATTAGATGGAGAGAATTTGATGAGTATGTTTTTAAGATCACCCAAAAATTTACCTTACCATCGAGAGCCACAGGGAGAGGCCATAGCCTGGTCACGAGACGGATGTGCGTTCTTTACGCTGAGTGAAAGCCGTTGGAGTGAACCAGCAAACCTGATTATTCATATGACGGACTCCATCAGATAACACAATAAAAAAAATATTATTTATTGAAAGAGACCAGCTTATTTCAAAATAAGTTTTAACTACACTTGAATCCGCGAGTTAATATTGGATTGTAGTTCTCGTTCAAAAAAAACAAGTTCTTTTCTACGTGGATTTTCAAATACTTTACAATAGTATATTTTATTTATGAATCGACTGATAATTAATTTTTGTAAAGGACGAACTCGCTCACTAACAATATCGCCTTCTTTGTATTTTGCTTCCATAAAGTAATAGTTTAATTGTTAGGTTAATTTATGTTTCTCTTCCTATTTAATTTATTCTTCGGGGCCACTCTTAATAATCGTGGATATCATTTTAAAGCGTACGTTCGCCTTGATAGCATGTTTTGAATTGGCAGGGATAATGATGGATTGGCCAGTGTCTAGAATATGGGATTCACCATCAATAACAATTTCCGCTTTTCCATCGATAACCTGAATAAAAGTATCGAATGTTGAAACTTTCTCCGCTAATGCCTCACCAGAGTCAAATGAAACGGCACTCACGTTGCCCGTTGTTTTTCTGATAATCGTTTTTATTAGTACTGAATTAGGTATGTATTCTATAATTTCAACGATTATAAACGCTATCGAGGTCTCTATTTCCGGACTATCTTTATCCATTACCATATTCATAAAAGTGAGCTGTTAAAAAATTGAACGGATTGATTTGTTGACATTAAACCTTTTCATCGCAAACTATCCGTATTTTGACCGTACTAACTGTAATTGTTAAAATCCAAATAAGCAGATTAATAGTAAATAATGTATTGCAATCTTTTCCGAAATACTTACATAAATCACACATTCTGGTTAAAGCCAGAGTCTTATTACTCAAAGCGATCGCTGACTTCCTGGTATTTTGTCACTTCCAGACGGTACTCAGATAGGCTGTCGGTGCGTAATGCTGTTTTGATTTTATCTTTAATTAATTTTTGAATTCCAGCAGCAAGAGCAACGGCCCTTTTCTTTTTCCAGCGATTCATTTTGTTATTCATGATGGTACCAGTTAAATACTCTTCAAACACTATTGTAAGTTCATTAAATCATAACGATACGGGATTATAATCTTTGTCTATAAACTTATATAGTTTACGGATAGCGTTATGAATTTCGAAAAACAACGTTTTAAAAAAAATGGATCACTCCATTTAGTACGGAACGGAACCGGTATTGACACCCATAAATCCGCCCCAATATGCATTCGAATTTTCGAATGCATGATTATTTGTTTCGGGCCAATGATCAGCATCAAAGCCGGGCGCATTTTTTAATGTATCAAGTTCCTGATCAAGAATAAATGATTCATTCTTTGGATCAACCTTTAAAAATGAATAGGGTATGGCAAAATATTTTTCACCCATGCCAAGGAACCCGCCTAACTCAATAATAATGTATTCGATTTTTCCAGAGCCGAGGTCGATCATAATATCCTTGATGTCGCCCAGGTGCTTTTCTTCGAGGTTAAATACTTTATCTCCGATGATGGACGAAGCGGTTAAATATTTTAAAGGTCTATTAGCATGGGCGCCTTCGTGATTTTTACCGGTATTGTTATCTGCTTCAAACTTGTTCATAATTTTGTATGGTTAAAAGTTATTAATGTTATTAGATTAATTAATTTCATCAGTTCAGATATCTTCTCAAAACCCACGCTGTTGTTTCATGTTGTTCCATTAAGCCTGTGAGAAAATCGGCTGTACCTGCATCTTTATTTTTGTCGACACAATCATCGATACCATTCCGTAATTCAACGATAACCGTCTCGTGATCTTCAAGAAGTTCCTTCAGGGTATCCTTCGTGGAAACATATTTGCCAGGATGTTCCTTTATGGATGAGTGTTTTAGAAACTCATTCATTGTGCCGATTGTGTTGTGCCCGAGTTTTCCAATACGCTCTGCAATTTCATCAATGGATGCTTCCAGTTGTTTATACTGTCCTTCAAATAGCTTGTGAAATTCCATGAAGCTTTCACCAGATACATTCCAATGAAATTTTCTTGTTTTGGTGTATAGGATGACTTCATCTGATAAAATGGTGGAGAGCAACTCTCCGCTATTTTGTAAATGTTTTTTCGTGATACCAATTTCTGGCTTCATAATTTTAATGTGGTTTTAATACTTAAATAGAACTAAGATGAAGAGCCGCCTCTTCGAAATAATTTTGAGAATAGGGCGATCAGTTAGATACCATGACTGGTAACGATCCCTAAATCTTCTCCTTAATAATTTGTTTTTCGTTAACACCAAGATTTACTAGCTGTTTTAAAACAGTGTCCATCATAGCAGGTGGCCCACACATGTAAAATTGTCTGGCCAACTTGCCACCAATAGATTCAATCAGAGCTTCCGTAATAAATCCATTTTCATAGCCAACCAACTTCTCTTCCGATAAAATGTTTATGAAATTCTTTCCTAGTAGTTGAGTAAACTCGCTTTCCAGTATAATATCTGCCTTTGTTTTGTTGGCAAAGATGAGTTTGTTATTACCAAGTTGTTTTGTTGCATCGAGTCCTCTAAAAATGGATATGAACGGGGTGATGCCAGCGCCTCCCGCAATGAAAATACCTTCATCCCGATATGAGATTGCACCAAACACATCATGAAGAATCAATTCGTTATCCTTTTTAAGTTCCAAGAGTTGATTGGTAACACCAAGTTGCGAAGGATAGATTTTAATAGTAAACTCCAGATAATTTCTGTCCGGCAACGAGGTAAAAGTAAATGGCCTTTTTTTGTTTTTCCATCCACTTTTGTTGATGGATATTTCAGTAGCCTGGCCAGGAACAAAAGTATAATGTTTTGGCTTTTCAGTGAAGATGCGAATGACATCGTGCGTAAGTTGATCTATTGATTTTACTTTTACAATGTCAATCGGCATACCAAAAATATTTGCGCTGATGAATATTTAATCAATTCATGATGGTCACAACAGGATCGAATTTGTTCCAGGTGAAACAGATCCTTATTGCGTCCATTCATGAATTGATTATAGGCTAAATCGGATCCCCTGGTTCAAAGAATTTTTCGTCCTTGTATAACCCGGAAAAGGATAGCGATGACGGCAATAACCAGGAGTATATGGATGATACCTCCGGCATTGAAGCCAACATAGCCAACTGCCCATAGTATGATCAGGATTACTGCAATAATATAAAGTAAGTTTGACATATAAGTTTGTTTAGTTTGTTTCGCTTAATTACTTCAGTACACCATGGTGTATTGTCAATAGGGTTCTGTTAAATTTTCTTCGTGCCGAAGAGGTAGGCAGCTCCACCAACCGCCATTACCACAATGCCAACGATGGGTGACCATGATAAATAATGGTTTTTATTATGACTTATTTGCACACTTCCAATGTCAACTATTTTTTCTCTTGTTATAAAGTTGAACCCTGTAAAAAGTGTAATGACCAGTCCTATTGCAAGGACCACTAAGCCTATCTTTTTCATGATTTTAGTTTTAGGTTCTTTATAAATTCGTTGGCCTTATTAATAATATCGATAACCTCTTTTTTGTCGATCTTACTTTTAGTGCTTTCGTTTTTGGATCGATGTGAAAGAACAGACTGTCTTTCTGCAAGCTCATTAAAAAGCGAATATCTTTTATGTAACGGGAGAGACATCACGTTTATGGGTGCTGTTTTCAATTCTTTCTGTTTCATATAAAAATTATAACAGTAGAATCAATAGTATGATGACTAGAAGAATGGCTCCTACGGAAATGTACACACCTCCGCCAAGCTCATTTAGATTACTTTTTAATGCTTTTAATTCCTTTCTCAGTTGCCTTTTCTCTGCGCTGTTTAATGTTGACTTATCGATGGCATTAATCTCATCAAGTCTGGAGAGCATCACCTTGGCCTTAGCAGCTTCTGCTTCCGTATTAATAGATGCGCTGCCTATTTTGTCTTTTGCTTGAAGTGGTACAGAAACAGTTAGTAAGAAAAGACCTACTAATGTTAAATGAAATATTAATTTTATCATGAGTTAGAGATTTGGAATGTGATTAAAATTCACCTGTAAAGATGCACCACTTATTCAACACAAGTCTTACATTCTGCATGAGGATAGTTACACGTATTAATGATTTTATTAATTTGATTTGCGCTGTTGCTTCATTCGCTTAAAAAAGGAAGGGGCAAGACCAGTAACCTTTTTGAATTGATTGGATAAATGTGAAACGCTACTATAATGAAGTTTATAGGAAATTTCTGAAAGATTGAGCTCGTTATACAGTAATAGCTCCTTTACTTTTTCAATTTTATGATAGATGATGAAATGCCTGATTGTGATTCCCTTTACTTCAGAAAATACATTCGATAAATAGTTGTAGTCATAATGGAGCTTTTCGCTGATATAATCGGAATAATTGACTTTAGGTATCTCCTCTGAATAATAAATCATTTCAATGATCACATTCTTTATCCGTTCAATTAAGATACTTTGTTTATCGTCCAGTATTTCTAACCCGTCTTGTAAAAGATTTGTACGTAGTTGGTTTATTTGGTGGGGTGTTATGTCATCCTTGACTTCCGCCATTCCAAGATCAATGATCGTGTAGGGTACTCCAAGCTGTATAAGTTCCTCTTTTACAATCAGTTTACATCGCAAACTGACCATATTTTTAATATAAAACTTCATTCATTTTTGTTTCGATATCATCTTCGATAAGCGCATTTGAAGTTACAAAGCGATTGACGCTTATTTTATTAAATCTGTAAATGATGTAATTATTTTTTTTGGTGATACAGGATTTCAGATAAACCGGATAATCAAAACAGAAAGCCAAAGTTTTAAAGGATAAAGATCACTTTATTAATAGTGACTTCTTTGACAGGATGAAGCCTTACCACCAGGTATGCCGGATTTTGCGAATATGGATACCCTGCGGGTGAACCCATTTTTGAATCTAAAAAGAGTAAATAATGCAATATTCACCACATTTCATGTAATTAAATAAGTCAATCATTTCGGATATTTGATTTGTCAAGCAGAAAGGTTGCTGACAATTGCAAGTAGAAGTGATTGATGGAATGTAATTTTTTAAAGATACTCAAATCACTATAGTAATACTGTAGATGGTTGGTGTGATAAAGGCACTGTTTAGCGTTGGCTTAATGGTGCTTTTTCATTTTGTACAACCTGACTTATGATTCGATGGTAAAACGATTGCAAATTGCTTTAGACTCTGGTATATGCCTTGCGATACGCTTTAATAATCTCCAAAGACGATTTTAATGATTCCTTTTGTCGCACAGTTAATTCAATAACCGCAGTATTTAGTAGAATTGCATTTGCCTCATCATAGCAATTTAGAAGTGCCTCTTCTGATAGCTCGCACATATTTAGTGCGGTGTTGAAATCTCGGTTTATAAACTTAGAGTTTGTTTCAAACCAAACCTTATAGATTTCATCGACACCTTCTAATTCACTTGTCACTGGAATCCTATTATGACTCAGGATATCTTTTGTCAGATCGGTTATGTTTTTTCTGCTCTCATCGGCCATGTTACTAAAAATATCTTTTAAGTCGGCTATGCTGGTTTCATAGCTCGCTCGCTTATATGCTTCAACTCTATCTTTGTTTAGTTTTATGAGATAACCCAGAACGTCCGTTATTTCATCCGTTGTTGCCATAAGCCATTGAATAAATTTAAATGAGATTCCCTTTATTTACGTGGACTGTGATATCTGCGCTGGCTTATCCTCGCTAATCACCCGCGATGTTACTCCTTTTGCGATAATAGGTAAAATGAATTTTGCTACCCAACCTGCTTTAGATAAAAGCTTTTGACTCACCAAATCAATTCCTAATGAAGATATGATATTGAGCAAAGGCCGACTTGCTTCTTTCTGTCTAAAAACGTTGAGGACGGGTAGCAAGTTTAAGAAAGGCTCTAGTTTGCCCTTCAGGCCTGTGAATTCTTCTTTCAATAGCATCTTTTGTTGTACGATCTGTTGCTCAAGTCGCCTCCGCTCTGCGAGGAGTTCATCATAGTTGTTAATCTTGTTCATAGATTTTCTTAATGATTATATTTCGAATTAGAGGTAACAAGACTGTACGTGATGTTGCCAGAAGAATCAGGAAAATCAACAGATACAATCCGCCAATGATGAAAAAGCCCGCTTTCATATTTTGCAGATACTCACCAAGCCACCATGCTGAGCCGAGACCTGTAAAGAGCAATACGAATACGGCCATGACTAATGATATTATTCCTACAATGCTGATGGAGATTCCCTGTGAAGTATGTTCCACAACACGTATAGAAATCAACTTGCGATAGGTTTCTACCAGATCACTTACGCTGTCAATCCAGGTTTCACTATCTTTTTTCTGATCCATATGGAGTGCTTTGGTATGCTGTTTTTTCATGTTCATCCAGATCAATCAGCTCAGAGGTGAGTCCGTTTATATTGAGCGATTGGATTTCCGTAACCAACTTTTTTCCGATACCAATCAACCCGGTAAATTCATGCATCAAGTCGGAGGCACCCTCTTTGATTTTCTTTTGAAGATCGGTTCCCTTCTCAGGAGCCAATAACATTCCAATGGCTGCACCAGCTGCCGCTGCCACGGTTATCCCAAGGATCATTTTTGTTGTCGTATTCATAGTATGTTTCAGTTTATTTGAAATTATTTCTGTCCATTATTTTTTTTCTCTCCCAAAAGCAGACCCCATGGTTGTAGCGCAGGTACATTGTCAAAAATTACTTTGAGTACTGCAAGTCCTGGAATGGCTAAAAACATTCCAGGTATTCCACACAGAGCCCCTGCCGCCAGCACACCAATTATGGTTACTAATGCATTAATTCGAACTTTGTTTCCTACAATTAAAGGCATTCCGAAATTGTTGTCTAGTAACTGAACAAATGCAAGGATGGCACCCACCCATAATACTTTACTGGCATCTTCTGAACTCACCAGTGTAATGGTCATACATAAAACATTCGCGACTAACATTCCCACGTATGGGATCAAATTTAAAAGTGCAGCAAGCAGGGCAAGGAAAATGACATACTTAATACCAAGAATAAAAAAGCCAATCGCATTTAATGCAAATACCAATGTGGTTTCAATTAACAGCCCAGTTAAATATCGCTGTGCGACATTTGTTGACTGGGTGAGGATGTCCGCCACCTGCTGTTCTGACCCACCCTTAAATACCTTAATTAAAAATTCCTTTATGGTGCCTCTATAATAGAGAATCAAAAAAGTATAAATAGGCATTAGCACGACATACGAAAGTATACCCGTTATAGACACGAAGGTAGAGCCCATCAGCTCAGGAGCATTGTCCTTTAAATCATTGACTGTTTCCTTAAAATATAGATTTTGTTGCGTTATGGTTATTCGTGTGTTTTTCCGGAACCATACCTGGATGGAATGTGTCACTTCATTGATTCTGCTTTTTAAAGCTGGTATATCATCTACAAAATGAACGATCTGGCTGGATAAAAAATATAAAATAGCGGCACCCAAAATAATGGAGAGCATAAGGGGTACTAAAATGGATAGCGATTTATTAAACTTTCGTTTTATCAGGAGGCCCGTAAAAGGAAGTAGAATGTTCGCCAACAGAATAGAAAATAATATAGGTAGAATTATGGACTGCCCGTAGATCAGTGCGATACAAATCAGGAATATGGAAATCAGGTTAAAACTGAGTTTTTGATAAAATGGAGTTTCGGTCTGCTCAACCATAATGAATATTTATTGGATAGTATTCATTTACTTCTTCTCTAATTATCATGCCAGCTACAACTTCAGTTCTTGATCACTAGTACGTGCCCAGAAACCATTTGTGGGTAGAAGTTTCTACACTATTGCGAACAGTATGCACAACGGACCTGTTAAGTGATGTATTCAATTTCTGTTCCTGGGGATTTCGTAAAGAAATCATGTATCTGATTTTTCATTTGAAAATAACTATGATTTGATTTTTTTTACGCTTACAGTGTGGAATTCCTTTCACGTCAGCCTCCTCAATTATGATGGTTCATCCCGTTAGAAGATGGCCGATAAATTGCCACAGGATTTGCCCAAGGGTTCAATGCACGCAAATGCATAATCATTAAGAATCCATAATAAGCAGAATTGCCAATGAATGTAAATAACAAACGAAAACCTGTGAGAATCCTCCTGAAAGGATTAGCATGGATTTTACTTTCTGGTATGTTGATTCTGCTCGTTATAATACTGGCTATTAGAATTCCCTATGTTCAAAATAAAATTGTTCAGGAGGCTGTAAGTTTTCTTGAAGAAAGAATTGGAACAAAAGTAACTCTGAAGAGCATTTACATAGCGTTTCCAAAAAAAATAGTACTTGAGGAATTGTACCTCGAGGATCAGCATGCCGACACGCTGGTCTTCTTAGGAAGAATTTCACTGGACACTGATCTGATGAGCTTGCTCCAGCATCGTATTGAACTTAGTACCATTCAGATTGACGAGTCTGTTATTCATATCAGCAGGGCGAAAAATGACAGTGCATTTAACTATGATTACATCATAGACTCATTCTCCGCTGACAAGAGTGACAGCACCCAGACACCCTGGACTTTTGTTCCGGGCACACTGCAATTAAACAATGCTTCCGTTTTGTATCAAGATTTATTGACTGGTAATGAAGTTGATGCCATACTTGGATTTTTTGATTTGAATGTAGAAGAATTTGATCTGGTTAAGTCCACTTATAAAATTTCATTTTTTGAATTACTCAATTCAAGGTTGTCTTTTACTCAGTCGTCCGATCGGATGGATACAACTACTTCGGATCAAGACGTTTTAGTTCCTTTAGCGATCGACTTCGATATGGATGAAGCCCACCTAAATAATGTGTCGCTTCATTATTTCAGTATTCTAAAAGCCCTGAAAGTTGACATCGAACTGGGAGACTTATCTGTACACACAGATAAAATAGACCTGAAAAACAATAGCATCGCATTGGAGAAATTTCAAATGGATAATTCCTTCCTGTCGTATCAGATCAAGGGGAATATCGCGGGTGCAACGCGACCGTCAGAGAAAGTAGTCATTGATCTGGATTTTGGCTGGGATGTAAAACTGAAAGAACTCTCGCTCAGCAATGACAGTTTCCAGTATGACATACTCAATTCGCCTTTAACCCGTAAAGGAATTGACTTCAATCATCTTAGTATTCTCAATCTCACCACATCTGTTCACGATATAGCGATCGGAGGCAAAAGCATAGGTGCTTTCATTGAGAATCTTTCGTTTAGTGAACATAATGGTTTTTCACTTCAGTCATTGACTTCAAAGTTTTTGTTGACGGATACCAACCTCATTATTAAGAACCTGAGAGCAGAAACATTAAGTTCCAGAATCGATCTGAATACGGTAGCTGATTTTGGGTCCCTTTCTCAAGGTAATTTTATCTACGAGCAAGCCAGATTCAGACTCAGTACCCGCGATTCATTCATTGCCTTACAAGACATTCTTTTTTTCGCCCCATCCATGCTGGATAGTGTATCCATTCAATTACCTGACCAGATGATGTTATCGGTTGCTGCTGATCTGAAGGGATCGATTGATGATCTCGAGATTCATCAGTTAAAATTGAAAACACTGGACAGCACTACTGTGGTACTTGCTGGCAATATTAAAGGATTATCTGAATGGAGAGAGGCCTTCGTCCATGTGAAACTTGATCAGTTGCTCACCACTGATCATGATATGAAATTATTTCTTCCGGATTCTCTGATTCCTTCCTCCATCATGCTCCCCAGATGGATGTCACTGAAAGGAACCTATCAGGGAACAATGAATAAAGCGGAGTTCGTTGCTGATCTTAAAAGTGCTTTCGGTAAAATGGACGCAGCAATTCGCTTCGACCTGAGTTCTGTTAAAAGTTACGATGTGAAAATGAGGGCCGATAGCTTTAACGTGGGTGCACTGCTGGCGCAAGAGGAGTTAGGATCCCTTTCTATGAATGCTGAAATAAAGGGATCAGGTATAACCAGAGAAAGCGTAGATGCCAAGGTAAAGGCCACGGTTTCAGATCTCCGCTTCAACCAATATGACTATAAGGATTTTAAAATAGATGGCTCAGTAAAAAATTCCATTTTAAACGGGATCGCATCCCTGGAGGATAAAAATCTTGACTTTTTGCTCGAGGGTGATATTGACTTCAGTGAAGATGTTCCTCTTTACAAGTTGGATTTTAAATTGAAAAATATGGATTTACAAAATCTACATCTTTCTAAAAGACCACTTAAAGCCAGGGGAGCGGTGGTGGTGGCATTGGCCACACGTGATTTGAAGAGTATAAATGGCACTACAGAAATCAGAAACGTAGCCATTTATAATGGAGAAACTCTCTATAAAGTAGATTCCTTATTATACATATCCATCGATCAGGAGAGAAAGAGCACCATTACAATCCGGTCTGATATACTTTCTGGAGATTTTACAGGCACCATTAATCTGTTTAGCCTGCCTCAAATGATCCGACAGCATATTAACCAGTATTTTTCACTAGGAGACACTACGCTTACTGATTTTACCGAACCTCAGAATTTCAAGTTTGATCTCACACTGAAAAATACAAAGCTCCTTACAGGCATTATCTTTCCTGAGTTAAAACCCTTTGTTCCAGGCAGAATTCAAGGCGAATTTGACAGTAATTCAAAAAGACTGTTGCTCGATATCGCGTTTGCCGAAATGCAATATGCCAGTGCTGCGGTTGACTCTATTTCGCTGGAGGTACATTCAGATAGTTCAGCTCTTTATTATGGTTTCAACTTCAAAAACCTGACACTGGACACACTGCATATTGATGCCCTGGAATTTACCGGTAAACTCACAAAAGACACGCTTCAAAGTGCGCTGATCGTTCTCGATTCTGAGAAAGAAAGTAAATATCTGATTCGGGCTGGCATGGAGGCTGGTAAAGACAAAGGTTTTCGTTTTCATTTAATTCCCGGTCAGGTCATACTCAATTATCAAAAATGGAATGTGCCTGCGGATAATTACATCGAAATAACAAGCCGGTCGTTGCTGACCAATCACTTTTTATTATCTCATCAAAAGGAGAGTATAGGCGTAGTGGGTGAAAAGGCTGACTCATCGCTAAACTTTCAATTCTCCCATTTTAAATTATCCAATCTGACCAGACTGGTTTCGGGGGTAGTGCCTGCGAGCGGTGAACTGAATGGTGACCTTAAATTATCATGGCTGAACAATGGTTCATTCCATTCAATACTCAAGATTGCGCAATTGCAGATTTTTGAAAGATTGTGGGGAGATGCCGTTCTCCATATTGATCATACGAATAACCTTTATACTGTTGAGGCGAGCGTTAAAGGCGATAGCGTTGACCTGAGTGCCAATGGAACCTATGACACCAGTCCCGCACAACAAGCACTCGAGATGCAACTTACCATGTCACCATTCAAGCTTGGTTTACTGGAACCACTTTCGTTTGGGCAATTAAAAAATCTGAACGGTTTGATGTCAGGCAAGTTAAATATTGCTTCAAGCCTTGATGTTCGGGCTATCAGAGGCGAACTGATATTTAACGATGCATCTTTCTTATCTACGTATTTGAATAGTTCATTCAACTTACAAAATGAAACCATATCCTTTAATGAAGTAGGAATTGTATTCAACAATTTTAAATTACAGGATTTACAAAAGAATGTGGCTGTTATTGATGGATCAATTCTTACGAAAGTTTATAAAGAGTTTGATTTCGATCTGCGGGTAAAAACAAAGTCGTTTCAGGTGATGAACACTACTAAAAAGGATCACCCATTGTATTATGGATTATTGAAGTTGAACTCGAACACAACCATTACAGGAAACAGTATCGAACCAAAACTGGATATGGTGGTAAATTTAACAGAAGGCAGTGAGCTTACCTATGTGGTTCCTGAATCAGAAAAAAAAGCACTGGAGCAAGAGGGCATAATCCAGTTTGTGGATAGGGATGGAACTTCTGATCTGTTTCTTGCCAATCTTCAAATTCAAGATACAACGAATACCTTATTCAGGGGTATGATTCTCGATGCCAACATTGAGCTGAACGAAAAGTCTATACTCAACATTGTAATTGATCCTTCTACGGAAGACAGATTATCCGTCAGTGGCAATGGCTCATTGGTTCTGGACCGTGATGCCTCTGGCAACATGAATCTTTCAGGTCGCTATGAAATAGTGAACGGCACCTATGATTTCTTTTTTTACAAACTTGTCAAGCGTAAGTTTGCTATTGAAAAGGGAAGTTCAATAGTATGGTCAGGTGATCCACTCAATGCGGCCATGGATATTTCTGCCAATTATCAAGTGCAGGCATCCCCCTTGGATCTTGTATATAATCAAATCGATATAGCCAACAGGGCCGAACTCAGTTCCTATGGCAAGCGACTTCCATTTATAGTTCGTCTCAGCATAAAAGGAAGACTGCTTGTACCGGATATTTCATTCGCTATTAATATGCCTGAAAGTAATCGCAATGTATTTGGAGGAGCGATTTATGCTAAACTACAGGACATCAACACGCGTGAATCAGATTTGAACAAACAGGTCTTTGCATTGCTGATACTCAGGCGCTTCATAGCGGATAGTCCATTTCAAAGTCAGTCGGTGTCCAGTGTAGGAAATACGGCACGGGTAAGTGTAAGCCGCTTGCTTTCTGAGCAGCTTAACAGATTCTCAGAAAATATTAAGGGTGTACAGCTCAACTTCGATTTGCGATCCTATGAAAACTATGCAGGTGAAGAAGTGCAAGGTCAGACCAAAGTGCAGGTAGGAGTGACCAAAAATCTTTTCAATAACCGGCTTGTGGTAAAGCTATCAGGAAATCTGGACATCGAAGGTGATGCCGGAGCTACCGGTAGCGCCTCGGATTACATCGGTGATACAGCCCTGGAATATAAACTTACCAGTGACGGCCGGTTCCGTGTCACCGGTTTCAGATTGAGTAATTATGATATCATCGATGGTGAACTGATAGAAACAGGTACCGGTTTTATTTACATCAAGGATTACAACAGATTGAGGGAACTCTTCAGATCAAATGACATTCAAAAATAAGTTGAATGAAACTTCATAGCATCTGGCCAAGAGAAATTTTAATGAACGCGATCTGCATCGGTAGTATTGTTTGCCTCATGATGGGGTGCTCAGCCACATCATTTCTCAACGAAGGAGAATCTTTTTATACAGGATCAAAAGTTAAGATTGTCTCAAAAAGTAAAGTAGCAGGACAGAAAGGAATACAATCAGAATTGAAAGAGTTAATTACTCCAGAACCCAATGCAACTTTCTTAGGATCACGAATACCAGTATGGTTCTATTTTATGGCAGGCACACCAAAAAAAGAAAAAGGCTTCCGTCACTTTGTTAAAACAAAACTGGGTTCGCCTCCGGTTTTATTAAAAGATGCGACACCTGAAAAAACAGCTGTCAATCTTGAAAATCAATTGAACAATGATGGCTATTTCCGTTCTACGGTAAGTCATGAAACACATACAAAGAAAAAGAAGAGTTCAATAACGTATCGTGTAGCACTACAGCGGCCTTACACTTTGGGAGAGATCAAATACTCCTTGTTTGATACAACCAGAACACTGCTGCGCACTAGCCTGGTGGAAAATATACTGGTAAAGACCGGACAACGATATCAGCTGGAAAGACTGGAAGCAGAACAACAACGCATACAGGAGATTTTACAAAACCAGGGCTTTTTTTATTTTGATGATCGCCATCTGCTATTTATTGCCGACAGTACCGTTGGTTCGCATACGGTTGACCTGGAGCTGCAATATGAACGTGGCATACCCGCGAAGGCAACGCAAATCTATCATGTTAAAACCGTTACCGTTCTTCCCGATTATATTCTTGGTGACAGCATCGCTGCTCAAAGTGACACGTTGAATGTTAATCGTTTTTTGTACATCGACAGTCAGCATTTCTTTCGTCCTGAAATAATCACCGATGCAATTAACCTCGAGCCTGACAGTATTTACAAAAGAGTCAATCATGAATATACGTTGAGTCGTCTGATGAGTCTGAAGGCATTTAAGTATGTAAATATTAAATATACCGAAGACAAAACTGATTCTTCATTGCTTCATGCCCGCGTTTATCTGACACCACTGCAAAAGAAATCGATACGAGTGCAGGCACAGGTTGTATCAAAATCAAATAATTTTGTCGGGCCTGGTATTGAATTGACATTCAACAATCGTAATTTTTTAAGAGGGGCAGAGATATTTCAGTTAAAGCTTCATTCGTCTTACGAATGGCAGATCAGCCAGCAACAGGCTGGAAATCTCAATTCATTTGAGATCGGAGCAAGCGCAGGCCTGCAGGTTCCAAGATTTACGCCCTTTCATATCCGATATCGATCGGCCAGGTACTTACCTCAGACTCAGTTTAAACTTGGCTACGATCTTCAGCAACGGATGCAATACTTTAGTATCAATACGTTCAATGCAGGATATGGATTTATCTGGCGCAAAACGATGCTTAAGACGCATGAACTTTTCCCCATCGATATCAACTACGTGAAATCAAAGAGAACATCGGCTGAGTTTGATTCTTTGCTCATGCAAAATCCAACCCTCGCCAATTCATTTCAAAATCAGTTCATCATTGGTTCTCGCTATGCATTCACGCTCAATACCCAACTTAGCGAAGACGTTGAAGCCAGCTACCACTTGAAAGAGCGAAGAAAATATAATTTCTACCTGAATGTAGGTGCCGATGTTTCAGGCAACTTGCTCCATGCAATTCAATCCATGAATAAAAATAAAGAGAAGCCTTACTATATTTTTAATACTCCCTATTCGCAATATGTAAAGGCCGATCTGGATTTTCGGTATTATTATCAATTCGATACGCACACCAAACTGGCCACACGGTTCTTCATGGGTGCAGGGTATGCCATGGGCAATTCAAGTGTGATGCCTTACATAAAACAATTTTCCAGTGGTGGCTCAAACAGTATTCGTGCTTTCCCGGCACGTTCGGTAGGGCCCGGCACCTATAATGTGCGAACAGATACAACCGTAACAACGAGCACCTACTTTTTAGATCAGCGTGCAGACATAAAACTGGAGGCCAACGTAGAGTTACGCTTTGATATATACAATGCCATGAAAGGGGCTGTATTTTTCGATGCAGGTAACATCTGGCTTTTTAAGGAAGAAGAATCAAGGCCTGGAGGAGAATTCAACACAAATGCATTTCTGAGTGAAATAGCGGTAGGCACTGGGTTTGGTCTCCGTTATGACTTTAAGTTTTTTGTGTTACGCTTCGATCTGGCCATGCCACTGCGAAAGCCATACCTCGAAGAACAGAACCGATGGGTAGTAGATGAAATTGACTTTGGAAGCAGTGATTGGAGAAGAAAAAATCTGATCCTGAACATCGCGATCGGCTACCCATTCTAATTAATCCCAGAGTGTATTGCTTGTGCCTGAATGTACGGAGTTAATGAATTCATTTCTTTGCGGGTGTGGAATTGATTCCACACTTTTTTAGCGATAATACCTCATCATGGGATAAGTGTTATTAAATTGAACTTATGTCCGGGCTATTTTTCTGGTAAGATTTTTATGCCAATATAAACTGAACAATCATAATGAAAGGAAAGAAAATACTAATTATCGATGATGATAAGGATTTTAGTTTTTTAATGACGCAATTCTTTTCAAAAAGAGGTGGGAAGGTGTTGCTTGCTCACACCCTTTCGGAGGGATTACACATTCTTCAACATGAAAAGATGGATTATATTTTTCTTGATAACAACCTACCTGATGGATTGGGCTGGGCAAAGACAGAACATATCCTTACCAACTATCCTGACGCAGTATTAATTCTGATTAGTTCACAGGATGTTCCAAGGACAAATACATCTTCTTTTAGTATTTTTTTTAAGCCGCTCATCAAAGATGAACTTCATAAAATGTTTGGCTGAAGTCGCGTCAGCAATCATTTTACTTTGATTTGTTGTTCAGCTCGTTGATGAACTATAAATTTTTTCCCCACGACAATGAAAGTAATTGTGAATGAAATAGATCAACTTCTTGATCCCTTAACCTCATACTTTAAAAAAGACAATTTCACTCGTCAGGAAGTCAATAATAATCCTCCGCTTCGATCGGAGCTTTTTAGTAGAGATCAAATGAACCTGCATGCCAGACAGCTGGCATCCTGGCATATCATCTACCACCACGATTCTCCGGAATTACTTCTTAAAGCTTTATCGGATAATGAAGATATACTCTTTGATGTAGATGAACTTTTAAAAAAGAGCATTCAAGATAAAAAAGCGATTAGCCCAGCCGCAGAATGGCTGCTTGATAATTTCTATCTCATTGAAGAACAAATCCGGATTGGCAAATTGTATCTCCCAAAGGGATATAGTAAGGAGTTACCTAAACTTGATAATGGATTTCCAAGAGTATATGACATTGCTATCGAAATCATTTCACACAGCGATGGGCATATCGATATTCAGAGTTTAACCGAATTTGTCTCGGCTTATCAGGCCGAAAGCGATCTGACCATTGGTGAATTATGGGCAATACCCATTATGCTTCGCCTTGCCTTGCTGGAAAATCTCAGCCGGGTAGCGGCCAGGATAGCCGTTGACCGAATGGATACAGCGCTTGCTAACAAATGGGCCAAGCAAATACTTTCTGTTGCTGAGTCGAATCCCAAAGACCTGGTTCTCATCATCTCTGATATGGCACGGTCAAGACCACCTATCGTGAGCGCCTTTGTGGCAGAGTTTGCGCGCAAATTGCAATGGAAAGGACCTGCCTTAACGATAGCCTTGAACTGGCTTGAACAACATCTTTCTGAAACAGAGAATACCATTGCCTCGATGGTGTTGATTGAAAATCAGAAGCAAGCGGCTGATCAGGTTTCAGTGAGTAACAGCATTAACAGTTTGCGCTTTCTGGCCAAAATGGACTGGCGTGAATTTGTAGAGATGATGAGTGTGGTGGAACGCACCCTCCGGAAAGATATTCATAATGTGTATCGTGAAATGGATTTTTACACACGTGATGATTATCGTCATAGAGTGGAGGGCATCGCCAGACGATGCGACCGGCCGGAGCGGGAGATTGCACAAATTGTTATTGATCTCGCTCAGCAAAGTTTCATCAAGGATCCAGAAGACCCTCGCAAAGCCCATGTAGGACATTACTTGACCAAATCTGGGATTGCGCAAACAGAAAAGGCAGCGGGTGTAAGGTTATCACTGCGTCAGCGGTTGTGGAAGGCATTGAATAATTCCGATTATCAAATCTATGTGATCACAGCGCTACTGATTACGATCATGGCAGGAGGGCTGATGGCTCTCAAAGCGTCAGGTGAGGGGATTCAATCCTGGTGGCTCATCATCATTATTTTACTTTTACTGGTGAGTGTCAGTCATCTTGCACTGGCCATTACCAATTGGCTTGCAACGCTATTGGTAAGACCAAAGCCATTACCTAAAATGGATTTTTCATTGGGAATACCAAACCAGTACAGGACACTGGTGGTTGTGCCTACACTGCTGACCGAATCATTACAAATTGAAAAGCTCATTGAAGATCTTGAAGTTCGTTTTCTGGCCAATCGTGATCATAATCTCTTATTCGGGTTACTCACTGATTTCAAGGATGCCAGTTCTGAGCACTTACCGGATGATGATGAGTTAGTCAAGTTTGCAAAAAATAAAATTGAGGAGCTGAATCGTAAGTATGGTAGCGGATCGAATGAAATCTTTTTTCTTTTTCACCGTCCGAGATCGTGGAATGAAATGGATAAGCAGTGGATGGGATATGAGCGAAAGCGGGGAAAAATATCCGATATCAACCAGCTCCTTCGGAGAAATTCAAAGGAAGATACATTTTCTGTAATCGTAGGAAGTGAGCGTATTTACACGTCAGTTAAATATGTTATTACACTGGACACAGACACACAATTGCCCAGAGATGCAGCACATAAACTGGTAGGGCTGATGGCACATCCACTCAATCATGCAGTGTATGATGAGAAGAAAAAACGGGTGGTGAAAGGGTATGCCATCGTGCAACCTCGTATCGCTATAAGCCTGCATGGTGCAACCCGGTCAGGCTACACACATCTTCATGAAAATGATGCGGGCATCGATCCATACACGCTGGTTACATCAGATGTATATCAGGATGTTTTTAATGAAGGATCTTTTATCGGAAAGGGAATTTATGATGTCGATGCGTTTGAAAAAGCGCTGAACAACCGGTTTCCTGAGAATAGGATACTCAGTCATGATTTGCTCGAGGGATCTTATGCGCGCTGCGGGTTCGCAAGCGATGTACAACTTTATGAGGATTATCCTTCACGCTATAGTATCGATATCAGCAGACGTCACCGATGGATCAGGGGCGACTGGCAGATTGCAAACTGGTTTTTGCCATTTGTTCCATCTGTTCACAATGGCTTAAAAAGAAACTCTATTTCTGCTTTATCGCGCTGGAAAATATTTGATAACCTGAGAAGAAGTTTAGTACCCATAGCATTGTTCGGTTTGCTGGTAGCAGGCTGGATCGTGTTTACTTCTCATTGGTTTTGGACCATAGCCGTGATGGTGATCGTTCTTACACCATCATTGATAACTTCTATCTGGAACCTGTTTCAAAAACCAAAAGAGATACCATGGGTTCAGCATCTTCATAACGCCACCAGTATAACATCGAGAAGCTTGCTTCAATCTGTTTTCACATTGATGTGCATGCCCTACGAGGCATTTGTTAGCATCGATGCCATTGGTCGCACCATGTGGCGACTACTCATCAGCGGCAGGAAACTGCTGGAGTGGAATCCGTCAGGATCAAGTCAGAAAAAAGATGAGGGGCTGCCCGATACGTTTCGGGCCATGTGGATATCACCGGTGTTATCTTTTTCCATTTTAGCCTGGTTAATACAAACTTCATCAGTTGCTTTGTGGCCAGCCATGCCATTTCTGTTGTCGTGGATAATATCTCCAGCAGTAGTTAATCTATTGGGAAGGCCATCTGTTTCCGCGAAATCCAAACTGGAAGAAGATCAAAAAATCTATCTGCGCGAACTGGCCCGTAAAACGTGGCTGTTTTTTGAACATCTTGTAACCAATGAGGATAACTGGCTACCACCAGACAACCTGCAACAATATCCATTTACCGTAATCGCCCATCGCACATCTCCAACTAATATTGGCCTTTCATTGCTTGCTAATCTGGCTGCTTATGATTTTGGTTATGCGGGCACCAGTCAACTTATTGAGCGGACATCAAAAACGTTTTCAACCATGGAGAAGCTGGAACGTTTCAGAGGGCATTTTTATAACTGGTACGAAACGCAGGATTTAAGGGCATTGTCACCAAAGTATATCTCAACCGTTGATAGCGGAAACCTCGCGGGCCATCTGCTCACGCTACGCCAGGGGTTAATCGCCATCCCGAATCAGAAAATACTGGATCGGAAATTTATGACGGGTCTTCAGGATACCTTGAGAATTACCATTCAGGAGATTTCTCCCCTTGAGGTAGCTCTGAAATCAGCACTTCAACATTTGCATGACGATGTGGTTATCGAAGATTTTGATCTTCTGTCTCTGAAAAATCATCTGGATAATCTGCTCTCGCGCTATCATAAACTGGTTTTGCCTGTAGTTAAAGAATCTGATGCTTCACAGAGTGAGTGGCTGACTTTATTTGAGCGGCAACTGAATTCGATTCATCAGGAGATAGCGGATTCAGCACCGTGGTTATCGGATTCCATTCCAGAAAAATTTAAGAACTGGAATATCGCCATTGAAATTCCAACACTGACAGAGTTATCGCAATTAGATAAAAAAGTTAAAGTGGAACTGGGAGTTCAGCTGAACAGGGAAAATTCAGAGAATGAAAACATGTGGCTTAATCATTTTGAGAAATCAGTGAACCTCGCCAGTACATATGCACGCGAACAGATCAAAGTGCTTCAAGAGCTTATTACTCAGTGTTATGATTTTTCTGTCATGGATTACGACTTTCTGTATGATAGATCGCAGCACTTACTATCCATTGGTTACTCGGTGGATGTGCATCAATGTGATCATGGATATTATGATTTGCTTGCCTCTGAAGCCAGGCTCAGTTTGTTTGTGGCGATTGCACAAGGAAAACTTTCACAGGAAAGCTGGTTTGTACTGGGCAGAAGGTTAACAACAGCCGGCAATACCCCTGTTCTGCTTTCGTGGAGCGGATCTATGTTTGAGTATCTGATGCCAGAGCTGGTGATGCCTACCTATAAAAACACATTGCTCGATGAGATGTGTATTGGCACGGTGAAAAAACAAATTGAATATGGCACCCAGCATGACATTCCATGGGGGATTTCTGAATCCTGTTACAATCTGGTAGATGCTCATTTAACGTATCAGTACAAGGCGTTTGGCGTACCCGGACTTGGATTTAAAAGCGGGCTTGGTCTTGATCGTGTTATTGCTCCGTATGCAACGGTGCTGGCATTAATGATCGATCCTCAGAAAGCCTGCTGTAATCTTGAAAGAATGAAAGCCAATGGGTTTGAGGGGCAATATGGTTTTTATGAAGCCATCGATTATACCCCTGGTCGTTTATCACGCGGCCAGTCTCATGCGATCATTCAAACCTTTATGTCACATCATCAAGGGATGAATTTACTTTCGCTGGCGTATGTACTGCTTGATAAACCAATGCAAAAGAGATTTGAGGCAGACCTTCAATTTCAAACAGCACTGCTGCTGCTCCAGGAACGTGTTCCTAAATCTACCGGTGTTTACTCCGTCACTTCCGTGAATGAAAATCTAAGTACAGCTTTAACAACAAGTGAAATACGGGTTATTCAAATTTCAAATACGTCCGTGCCAGAAGTTCAGCTACTCTCCAATGGAAGGTATTTTGTCATGCTCTCCAATGCAGGTGGCGGATATAGCCGATGGAAAGAGACATCATTAACACGATGGCGCGAAGACGGCACCTGCGACAATTGGGGAACGTTCTGTTACATCCATGATCGAACCAAAAAATCGTTCTGGTCTACGGCCCATCAGCCTACGCTAAAGCAAGCCGATCATTATGAATCGATCTTCTCGCAAGGAAGGGTAGAATTTCGCAGACGTGATAATGAGATTGAAACGTATACGGAAATCATAGTATCTCCGGAGGATGATGTTGAAGTAAGGCGTATACATCTTACCAACCATTCCGCTATAGAGCGAAGCATGGAAATCACCAGCTATGGAGAAGTTGTTTTGGCCGCTTCCATAGCAGACGAATCGCACCCTGCATTCAGCAATCTTTTTGTGCAAACAGAAATACGTTCCGAACAGCATGCCATCATCTGCACGAGGCGCCCACGATCAAAAGATGAGCAGCCACCGTGGATGTTTCACCTGATGAAGGTAAGTGGTGCGAATAGCGATCAGGTTTCCTATGAAACGGACAGAAGTAAATTCATTGGACGTGGCTACACACTCATGCACCCAAAAATGATTGATCAGGTGCACCAACTTTCCAATACACAGGGTTCAGTACTGGATCCAGTTATTTCAATACAGTACAAAATTATGTTGCAGTCCGGCCAGTCTGCTGTCATTGACATGGTGACAGGCGCAGGGGAAACGCGTGAAGCAAATCAGTTTTTGATTGATAAGTATCAGGACAAGCAATTGAGAGATCGCGCCTTTGAGTTATCATGGACGCATAGCCAGGTAGTACTTCGTCAGATTGGAGCTACCGAAGCAGACGCCCAGGTATATGGCAAACTGGCCAGTTCAATACTTTATCTCAACCCTGCTTTAAGAACAAACCCAAATGTAATTCTGAAAAACCTTCGTGGTCAGTCTTCATTATGGAGTTACTCTATATCAGGAGACCTTCCGATTGTTCTTATTCAGATCACCGACCACAATAATATTTCACTCGTAAAACAATTGATCAAGGCGCAAGCGTACTGGCACATGAATGGGCTGGCAGTGGACTTGTTTATTCTCAACGAGGATCCGGGTGCCTATCGGCAAATTTTGCAGGATCAGATTCAAGGACTGATTGCCGCGATTGCAGGAAATTCTGTGCAGGAAAAGAGAGGACGTATTTTTGTGAGGCCCATTGATCAGGTCTCCACAGAAGATCGTGTGTTACTGGAGACGGTGGCGCGTGTCATCATCAGCGATATGCGTGGATCTCTGGAGGACCAGGTGAACAAGCGACCTGTTGTTAAAGCTCCTGTTCCAAAATTAATTCCTGAGAAAACGTATCCGTCACAGACCAGGAAAATTGAACTGCCGCCAGACCTTCAGTTCTTTAATGGAACAGGAGGATTTTCTGCTGATGGTAAGCAATACGTGATCATCACGGAAGAAAAGAAAAGGACACCATTGCCATGGATCAATGTAATAGCCAATCCAGCATTTGGAACGATCATCTCCGAAACAGGTTCTTCTTATACATGGTTTCAAAACGCGCATGAATACCGGCTATCACCGTGGAAAAATGATTCAGTACTTGATGGCAGCGGAGAGGCTTATTATTTAAGAGATGAAGAAAGTGGAAAATTCTGGTCTCCGATGGGCCCGTCAGGCTTTAGTCAAAGTGCCTATATTACGCAGCATGGGTTTGGGTATAGTAAGTTTACTCATAGTGAAGACGGAATTGTTTCAGAGGTGACTGTGCATGTTGACAAAGATCATCCGGTAAAATTTATTTCACTGAAAGTCAGTAACAGATCGGGCCGGGTGCGCAAACTTTCTGCCACAGGTTATGTGGAGTGGGTGCTGGGAGAGTTGAGATCAAAATCAATTATGCACATTGTTACGGAAATGAATGTGGCCAGTGGCGCTTTGATGGCTCGCAACTCTTTTAATACAGAATTTCAAAACTATGTTTCCTTTTTCGATGTAGATCATTCAGGGTTCACGTATACTACTGACCGTACAGAGTTCATTGGACGAAACGGATCACTTCAAAATCCAGAGGCCATGGGCCGCACTCACTTGTCAGGAAAATCGGGTGCAGGACTGGATGCCTGTGCCGCCATACAGGTTCAGTTTGTATTGGAAAACGATAAAGAGCATACGATTGCTTTTATGATGGGTGCAGGCAATGACCTGGCCGAAGCAATAACCACCGTTAAACATTTTCAGGGAAGTGCCGCAGCAGTAAATTCACTGGAACACGTGCAGCAGTTCTGGACTTCTGCATTGGAGATCGTTCAAGTCGATACACCAGATCCTTCCATTAATATTCTGGCAAATGGATGGCTGCTATATCAGGTTCTTTCATGCCGCCTCTGGGGGCGCAGTGGTTTATATCAGTCGGGTGGGGCGTTTGGCTTTCGCGATCAGCTTCAGGATGTGCTGGCGCTTATTCATACACAACCCTCCTTAACCAGGCAACAGATTCTTTTATGTGCCTCACGACAATTTAAGGAAGGTGATGTTCAACACTGGTGGCATCCTCCGGCAGGTCGTGGCGTGCGAACACGATGCTCCGATGATTTTCTTTGGTTGCCCTATGTTACCAGTCGTTATATTCTTATAACGGATGATACCCATGTGTTGGATGAACTCATTCCATTTCTTCAGGGAAGACAACTTAATACGCATGAAGAATCCTATTATGACTTGCCAAACTTTTCAGGGAAGAACGCATCCCTTTATGATCATTGTAAAAAATCGATTGAGCACGGACTTCGCTTTGGTGAGCACGGCCTTCCATTGATGGGGTCTGGCGACTGGAATGATGGAATGAACCTGGTAGGTATAGAAGATAAGGGCGAGAGTGTCTGGCTTGCTTTTTTCCTTTATGATGTTTTAATCAAGTTCAAAAAAATCGCAGCACTTCGTGAAGACCATGATTTTGTTGACGTGTGTGAAAATCAAGCAGTGAACCTAAAAGAGAATATCCGTCTTCATGCATGGGATGGCGAGTGGTATCTGAGGGCATTTTTTGATGATGGCAGTCCGCTCGGATCTAACGCCAATGATGAATGTAAAATTGATGCCATCTCCCAGAGCTGGTCAGTTTTATCCGAAGCAGGCGATGTTCAACGGTCACATACTGCGATGAAGGCGGTAAGCAAAAACCTCATCAATAGAACTAAAGGGATTATTCAATTACTGGATCCTCCATTTGATACTTCAGCGATGGACCCTGGCTATATAAAAGGATATTCTCCTGGTGTGCGTGAAAATGGTGGCCAATACACACATGCCGCTATCTGGATGGTGATGGCATTTGCCAAACAACATGATCAAGCTATGACGGAAGAGCTCCTGAACCTGATCAATCCCATTCATCATGGCACAACACCTCAACAGGTAGATACGTACAAGGTGGAACCTTACGTGATGGCAGCCGATGTATACGGTGTTGATCCTCATATTGGCAGGGGGGGCTGGACGTGGTACACCGGCTCGGCTGGCTGGATGTATCAGTTAATCATCGAATCGTTTCTAGGACTTAAGCGGGAGGGAAACTCACTAAGATTTGAATCCTGTATTCCTGGTGACTGGAAGTCATTTTCGGTTAAGTATCGCTTTCAGGAAACCATATATTATATAGAGCTAAATCAATCATCTGATAGCAAAGAGGAGGTCTGGGTGGATGTGGATGGCGAAAGACAACCGGGTGAGACTTTCCTCTTAATCAACGATAAGAAAGACCACTTTATAAAAATAAACGGAGCGTTGGTTTCAAAAAACAAACTGGCAATCGATATGCAGCAACATCTTTAATAATCACTTCCATTATAAATCCGGATACAGCCCGAATAAAAAACGGAAGAGATAAACGATCTCTTCCGCTATTAAAACCTAAAACGTTCGTGATTATTCAAGATATAACAAATAATCCCCGGGCATCTCGTATTTCATTCAGATTGACTTTTAATAATCTGATTTGTGATTGCATCATAGTCATCTGATAATCAGATGGAATTTCATCTTCATAATCTGATAGTACTTTCCTATAGGCATCCAGGATAACATTTTCGCTGCGCTCACAACATACTAGAATTTCCAACGGATTCTTGCTGCCAAGTGCTCTCATTACTTCTTTCCAGCAAGTCAGAAAATTTTCACGTTCTCTGACCACGGCAGTCGGTATTCCTCCCAGCTTCCGGATCTCATCTGAAAGCTCCGCCTTGATTTTTTGACTTATCAGGATGAAGTGAGAGAACATATTTTTCAAATCTTGCTCATCGGTTTCTTTTACTCCTATTTCATAACCTGTAATTCTGTCAATATGGTAAGCGACAAGATTATTTAAAATTTTGACAATCCTTTTGTTATTCATGATAACAGAACATTAATCTTAAGGAAGATATTACTAACCCTTTGAGTCTTTCATTACAGTGATGATGCCTGCCATATCCATATGTTGCCCTTCTTGCATCATCATACGTGTTTTGTCTTTTTTAATGATGGTGCCATCTGTCAGCACACTCGTTCCATTGCTCATGGTAATTTCCTCTGTCATTGGAGTTACCTTGCCACTCTTAATCAGTTTCATGGTGCCATCCGTCATCATTACTCCATCAGGATGCGTCTG
>JANOUH010000225.1:0-5896 GCA_031416795.1 Cytophagales bacterium
AATAATAAATCAGGAAAAAATCTGAAAACTTATGAAAGCTAAAGACAAGAATGGTGAGGAGTAAAAAGGAAACTACACTCAGCATTGCCTTTAAACTTAACACAGAACTGTAAATCGATGTAACCTTATCCAGGTTGCTTCGGTTGATTGAAATCTGCCTTGTGGCCGACAAGTCAAACCCATATTCTGCCAAAATTTCAAAATACGAAACCGTTGCTAATGCAAACGAGATGAGGCCAAATTTTTCGATTCCCAAAACTCTAACCAGATACGGAAACGTAACCAGGGGCAATAACAGGTTCGTTCCTTGCAAAACTGACAAGGAAAGAAAATTGGTAAACAGTCGCTTATTATCGTTGGATTGAAAGATCTTTTGAATCATGAAGAGGGGCCAGAATATAAATTAGTTCCTGCATATTGAAGCATGGTACTTGTTGAAGTAATTAAACAACAAATCTCTGAAAAAATTCGCACAAATCTCATCCTTCATAATCGCACCGCTTTGGGATACGTTCCTAAAAGTTAACTGTACCTAAATTAAAGTCAGGAGTGAGGCATCGTGAAAAAAAATAAACAAATCCAAGTGCTTTGGTCATGATTCCACTCCTGGCTTAAATACCCGGCATACCATTTATAATTGCATATGCCCGGTGTGACATAACTGAAATCTGCCTCGGGACATAATTTAGTTACCCGATTAATAATCCAAAACAGGTCCTTAACAAATTGTAAACTTGAAAATTAAGCAGTTATTGCTTTCTTTTGCCACTCAAATCTAAGATCTAATATGAACGAAACCAGTAGTGCACTATTTGAAAAATTCAGTAAGCTTAAAACCAATGCCGGGAACCACTCTCCCAGCCTAACAACGCTTAAGGCAGAGATGCCCGAAATTGAAATCAAAGTTGATGCATGTTTTCTTTCCAATCCTTATGCCACCGAATTATTCCTTAAATATTTCAAGAAGGAACTTCTGGATACCGGAGAGATCAACAATGTGCTGGAATTTTATCCGTCTCAAAATAATGAGATAGCCAACCTTGTTGGACGGCATTTACATATGGACCCCGCAAGAATTTTCATAGGCAATGGGGCAACTGAAGTTATTCAGGCCATCATTCATCATTTCGTTAAGGCTAAACTGATCGTGAATATCCCTACGTTTTCTCCTTATTATTCATTTGCACTACCCCATACTGAGGTGGTTTATTACGAATTAAAAAAAGAAGATAATTTCAGGGTTGATCCTGATGACTACATCGCATTTGTAACCAAAAACAAACCGGATTCTCTTGTACTCATCAACCCCAATAACCCTGACGGAGGTTATATCCCTCACCACGAATTAATTCGAATTATTGAAGAATTATCATGGGTACCTACCATTATAATTGACGAAAGCTTCATACACTTTGCCTTTGAAAACAGCAGTCTTGAGTTACCATCCATAGCAAGTTTAATTGATCGATACCCGAATATTCATATTGTTAAAAGCATGTCGAAAGATTTTGGTATTGCAGGCATTCGCTGTGGGTATGCCATTTTACCAGCCGAAAAAGTTACGCAACTCCTTAATTCAGGTTATTTGTGGAACTCCAGTGGCTTGGCTGAATACTTCTTTAGGCTTTATACACGCAAAGATTTTATTGTGGAGTATGAAGAAGTCAGAAAAAAATATATTACTGAATCTCTTTTCTTTGTCACGGAGCTTAACAGGATACCCAAGATTAAAGTATATCCTACAAAAGCGAATTTTGTATTAATTGAAATTCTCAATGGCAAAACTTCTGATGAAATTTCAACTGAGTTGCTGTTAAGCTATGGCATTTATGCGAGAAATTGTTCAGACAAAATCGGTTTGCATGGTCAATTTATACGAGTGGCAACGCGCTATAAAGAAGAAAATGAATACATCATTAAATCGCTAAGGAATATTTTTCGATAACATTGAATTGACTTCTAATTTTTTCTCACGACTTATTTACCAATAATTCAATCTCATGTTTTCGAAAATAATCAGGTATTCTTTAATGGTCATTTACCTTTTCAGGAAGACAAACTTTAAAGGCTTTACATTCAAAGAAACAGATAATGTAATATGGTTTAGGGTGTGGGGGTTTAAATTTTTCAAGGATGATCAGTTTGTTAACTACCTGGCGCTGATTCATTCTCTTTCGAACCATGGGGTTAAATTTAATTTAAGTTCAACAAACAAACTCGGAAAATTTTCAAATAAGAATATCTTTATTAGATACGCAAAGGAGTTAGATCCATTCAAGTTTAGCAACTACACTCAGACGGTACATTTTTTCTGTAAACAACTGGAAGAACAGAAATGTGTTGTTTATCCTAAATCAGAAGAAGTGCTGTATTGGGAAAATAAGGGATTCATGACTCAGAAATTTTTTGAACATGATATTTCAACCCCGAAAACATTCCTGATCAATCATGCTAATGAAATTAACTCCATCAATTTGCCTTACCCCTTTTTAATTAAAGAAGAACACTCCTCTTCTTCCGAAGGACTTTATAAGATTAATTCCAAGGAAGAACTGGATAAGTATTTTAAGGACAGTGATTATTTTTCAAGAAACAAATTTCTCATTGTCCAGGAACTTTTAAACATGAGGCGCGATTTGCGCGTGATCCTGGTGGGTGACAAGGTTGTTCATTACTATTGGAGAATAAACAGATCGGATAAATGGAGACCTACTGCATCCTCTTTTGGTAACGATATCGATTTCACTTCATTTCCAGAGCAATGGAGAGAATTTATTGTCGAACAATTTAAACGTCTAAACATTTCAACGGGTGCATTTGACATCGCCTGGAGAGATGATGATCTATCAACAACGCCTTTAATGTTGGAGGTGAGCCCAACTTATCAACCTAATCCAGCGGTAGATTTAAGCAACACAAAATTATCGTATGGCGAGTACAAAGATAAGTTGTTATTCAAAAATTCTTATGAATCCAAATTCGTTGACATCGTCTTTGATATTGTAAATGCCCATGTCGAATACATACTCAAGAGTTTAAAAAAAAGCTAGGGTAATTTTTTAACGTTTTTCCATTCAATCAGTGGAGGTAACTTCTTTTCTATAATTTTTTTTTCTGAGTTCTGAGGAATCAATAAAACGGTAAAGAACACCTTACTTTTAGCAGGTTTTTCCATTTCAAATCCCAACAAAGTAGTACCTGGATTTTCAGCATCATAATCCTGAAGTGGTTGAGTAGACCAGGTTGTCAGTGTTGAGTTTGCCGGCTCAATCACTTTTAATAAAATTCTTTTATCATGTTGGGTCAACTCTGCTGTAGTTCCGTTAATGATTTTGACTGAAGCTGAAGTCACCATTGACCAACGAATAGATGAGGAAATATCAGATAACTCTACTTCATCGCGAATGGCTACATATTTACCATCAACAATAGCCACCCCTCTGATCGCCTTCGATACATTTTTTTTATAAATCTCAGTAAGGTCAGCTGTTGCACTTAAAAACATTTCCTGAGCAGTATGATACATAATCGGGGCATAGCCGGCCACCAATTGAAATTCCTTATTAAAAGAAAGAGTACTGTGTGCCAAATTATTGTATCGGAATACCTGCCAACGTTGAGAATTCTGTTCCAGACTCCATAAATCAACTCCTTTTGATTCCAATGAGTTATATTCCTGCGGGCCAAAATCCATTGCCCATCGTTCACCCAGGGCATCCATTACGAACGATCCAATATCCATATGAGCATGCCCATTACTGGCAGATCCTCCTTTTAATCCAACGAAAATTGCATCCGATTTCCATGAATTTCTCATTAAAGCAACTGGGTTCTTGCCTTGGCCTACCCAAATTAATTCTTTTGGTTCTGTGATTGAATCGGTATTCACATGACTGCCCCAAATCATCAAGGCAGGTAAATCGGGGCCGAAGATTTTCTCACCATTTGATAAAAATATTTTTTCGGAATAGAGTAGCGAGTTGTTGTTCTCTCGACTAGCAAACCAAAACATAGCAGGATTTATAAGTCCTTCGGAATACCCATCGGAATAATTAAAATTCAGTCCTGTTGGGCCCACTACGTTTGTCAGGTAGCCTGCGGTTTTTGAAAAAGCCGAATTCTTAACTAAACCAAAATCGGAACCCAAAGCTTTTTCTATAGCATCAATGAAATAAACATTAAAGGTTGTTCCATATGCCCAATAAGAATATCCTTCGGAATAGGCACCATCAGGTTCATAAGCTTTCATCGGCAACTGAATTGACCCAATTGCACGATTAACAATTTTTCGGGCCAACTCCGGTTCTTCGTCAAATATGGCAAGAGCTCCGTACGTAACCCCTGCATTACAAACCTGATTCCAGTTACTATCTGAAGTGAGCCACCAATTATTATCTGAATCCAATGAGGGTTCAAGTCCCTTCTTAATAATAGCATCCTTGATAATGGTAAGAGAAGAACCAGATAAGTCATGGTATAACCAATCATAACCAATGGCCATCCCCATAGTGATTTCTGCTACATCAAGAAAATGCGAGGGATTCCAGTCTTTAAAAGACGAGACCGCTAAGAGTTCTTCTTCTGCTCGTATTAAATATTTTTTATCACCGGTCATCCTCCAGGCATAAGAAAGATAGAACACTCTTTTTCGGAATGAAATTGCTTTATTGAGTAATCTCACTCCTTCTAATTCATACTCCACAGGAGGTTTTTCTAAGATCTTATCACTTTCGTAAATGATTACTCTGTGGATCAAATTCCATACACTATCTGAATCAATGATCTTTCTTAGATTTTCTTCTTTGTCCTTTGACAAGAGAATACGAGGATGATTAGATATCTGAGTCTCTTGAGTCAAGTATTCTTTCTGATCGTTAATGGAAGACTGACACGATGCCATGATAAGTAGCACGTGAAGAAAAACCAACATGGTAATTAACATGAATTTACGCATGACATTCAGTTTAATGGCTAAAAAGAAATATAACGTGAACAAAAGTATTACCTATCTGTTCTCAAGGTTACTCAATCCTTGGTAGTTGATGTAGTCAGAAAATATTCCAGCGCCTTTTTTATTCAGGTGAATTAAGTCACCAAAGCAATCTGATTGCAACTTAAATTTACTCATATCTATGAATAAAGTTCCTGCGTAATTGGACTTGTAAAAGTCACTAAATGCGGCTTGGTTATTATTCTCCTGAAATATAGGGGTACTAAATAATATAAGTTGAATTCCTTCTTGCTTGCAATACGTCCGTATCTTATCTAAATACACTATTTCCAATTCTGCATATTTATATGCGGACTCACCCTTACCAATATTTTTAAGGCTATCTCGTTTTATTGCTCCTTGTAAATCGTTTATTTCCAAATCTTCATAACCACCATAAAGTTCGTTACCCTTTCTTAGCAAATGAAGTGGGTAGGTTAAAATAGAAGGCAGATTAATGAATACATCCTTTGCCTTCAATTTAATTAGACTATTTAGATCAGAGGCACTCATTAAATTATGATAAAATCTAAATCTTGATTTGATGTAGATTGGATTTAAAAGCCACTTAACCTCCGTCTCATGTTCTATGTTGTGACTTGAAAAGGCTAATAATAATGTATCTATCTGAGGGCTCTTCTCCTTAATGGCTTTCAATTTTAAGTAGCTATAATAATATGAGTCTGCATCATCGGAGAAATTTATAACACTTGGGATTCGGCTATCATCAATTGCATACTTTGTGTGAGAGTCACCCAAAACAAGAATGTGTTTCGAAGCGTGCACCTCGAAAAGGTCTGACTTTCTTAAAAGAAGGATATTAAAACAATAGGAAGAAAATATTAGGAAAGCGAAGAGGAGAAAAAATGATCCTAACCCTAACAAAAATTTACCCATATATCAAAA
>JANOUH010000226.1:0-2134 GCA_031416795.1 Cytophagales bacterium
GATTACCGATGCCATGAAATCAGCAGGAGCAGCAAAAAAGGGAGGTATATCGCCTGTTGTTGATGTACTTGATTATACAGAGCAAATAACAAAGCCAGGACTTAGTTTACTTTGCACTCCAGGCAATGATGTTGAATCAACTACCGCATTGGTCGGTTCTGGCTGCAATCTTCTTTTATTTACCACCGGTTTGGGCACACCCACCGGTAATCCGATTGCACCCACAATCAAAGTGTCCAGCAACTCAAAGCTAAGTCAGCGAATGCATGATATCATTGACATCGATACCGGGTCAATCATCACCGGTGAAGATAGCATTGAATCCAAAGCGATTGAATTGATGGAGTATGCAATCCTGGTGGCCAGTGGTGATGCGATACCTCATGCAGTGCGATTGCAACAGGATGACTTTATCCCGTGGAAGCGTGGCGTGTCTTTGTGATTGTTTAAAGAAATAAGAAATTAAAACCTTGAGTTAGTACCAGTACGATTATCCCATCGTACTATCTAGCATTTGCATAGACACCAGCGTATCCTCTAACGAGCAGGGATTTTCTCCTTTGCCCCTGAAATACTTAACGACCTCCTCAATCATAGGCTGTTGGATATGAGGAGGATTGACAAATTCAAAAACTTCATCACCAGAAGGAGAAGTCATTTCCAATTTGGCTTGACGAAAGAATGAAAACTTTAACATCCCTTTATCCCCAATAATTTTACACGTATCGTCCACAGCACTTTCGTGAATATTAAATGACCATAAACCTGTTAGCAGGATATCGTCATTAAAGATTGCTTCGAGGGTGGTCAGATCAGGAGCTTCATAATTCTTATCCTGATTAAGTGATCGGCCTGTTACTTCCGTAGGTTTGCCAAAGAACCAATACATCAAATCAAGTTGGTGTGGGGCAAGGTCATGAAATAAGCCACCGCCTGATAGAGCAGGGTTTACACGCCAGTTATCATCGGTTTTAGTAATGATGTTTTTCGTTGGCGATTGCAACATGCTTACGATTACTGCTTTGATCTTTCCGATTTTCTGTTCTTCAAGTAATGATTTTACTTTTTTGAACAAAGGCAAAGCCCTTCTATAGTAAGCACCAGATGCGGGCACCTGATACTGGTTAGATGCGTTAAGCATGCGCTTGCAGGATGCTGCATTCATCGCGATAGGTTTTTCTATATAAACTGGCTTCCCAGCCTCCATCGCTTTCATGGCGTACTCTTCATGCGAAGCAGGAGGAGTGGCAATGTAGATAGCATTGACTTCAGGATCGTCAATCAATTGTTGAGCGTTGCTATAGTACTTTTGCACGTGATGGCGCATGGCGTAGTCCTGAGCTTTGACTAAATCACGCCTCATGACGGCAGTTAATGATGAGTTTGCAATTTTAGAAAATGCAGGTCCGCTCTTTACTTCGCACACATCACCACAGCCGATAATTCCCCAGCGGATATCTTCTTTAAGAAATTTCATTTTCAAATAATAAGAAATTCCGTTATAATAAATTCAGGTTTCTATAAATCAAAATCAATTAATGCTTTCTGATCAAGACAAAATCACCACCTTCATCACCTGCATTCTGAATTTCTCCATACAGCGGTTTGGTACCGGCATTATTGCGCATCGCAAGCCGTACGAAATCAAAAAGTTCTTCAGACGATATGTATTTGTTCTCGTTTTCAGTCAGTGTTTTGATCAGATATTTCATAAATACACTTTTGTCGGGCACGGTGGTCAGTGAGCCACTAGTCATTGCCTTACGACTGGCACGCTTCATCTGATTGGCATAGTCTAAACTCGCGTTGTTGAGGGCGGCAACCGAACGTGTTTTGAAAATTCCTCCGCTAAAACAGGCATCGGCAATGAGTAGCGTATGTTTAGAGTTTATGGCACCAATGTTTTCTACCAAGGCACTATTGCGAAACCACTTTGCTCTGTTTTTCTCCTGCGCATCCGAAGGCAACCAATATCCGATATTAGTCTTCTCATCAAAGTATCCATGACCCGCGTAAAAGATGACCAGATTGTCGTTAGGGGTTATGCGATGACTCAACTCATCAAAGGCTACGTTCAGTTCTTCAAAGGTCGGGTTAGTTAATATTGTAACATCGGCAGAATCAAAGGTGTAAT
>JANOUH010000227.1:0-5701 GCA_031416795.1 Cytophagales bacterium
ACCTGAATAGGAAGCAGTATCTCCAGCAATCAACTGCCAGGTTTCACTACGAAACTCAGAACCAAATGCTACAAAGAAGTTATCTCTGATTGCTTTTGAGAAATCCATATTCCCAACAATGTGATTAAATCCATATCCACCGGGCTTAAAGGAAATGGGGCTGTTTTTGCGTAAAGAACGGTTCACAGTATTGTTTACCGTGAATAGCATTTTATTTCCTCCTACAGTCAAACTCATGTCTTGTTTCCAGCCATTCAAATCCTGAGTTCTAAACCCAAGCGTTGCATTGTAGTCATTTAAATCACCATCAAATGAGGGCTGATAGCCGATATATCCTTTGTAGTTGCCGGCTGCCTGATCAGCGGCTATTTCAGTATTAATTGGAGAGCCTGGCGCTCCATAGTTGTTTGCACTAAGGGTATAGTCCGGTTGTGTTGCATCAGGAGTATGCAACAGAACATGGTCTGCTCTCCAATAAGGCTGACGGTAGTTGGCATTGCTTTGTGTTTTTCTATACACATACGCGGCATTAAAATAGACTTCAGAATTTTCACCAACGGGGATCGCTCCATTAACTAAAAACTTAGCAGAGGTATTATCAGGTGTTCCGTTTTTATTATTTCCATCAGGGTATTTTTGTAGATATTTTTCAACCTGAGCGATCTCTGCCGATCCGCCCTTGGTTAGGTCTCTAGCATCGCTTGCTCCATCAATCTTGTCCTTTCTAATAGCTGCTTCTTGTCTGTTAAATGACATGTGGTAATTAACAAATCCATTCTTGCCAAAGTTAGCTCCACTGTTATAGTTAAGTCCGTACTGAAACCCTCCGTAATTTACTGTGGAACCAGAAGTTAAAGAAACGGATGTAGCATCATACCGGTCTTTCAAAATGATATTCATAACTCCGGCAATAGCGTCTGATCCATATTGAGCAGAAGCACCATCACGAAGAATCTCAACACGCTTTATAGCATCCGTTGGGATGGCTGATAGATCGGCACCCGTTTCTCCACGACCAGGTCCCGTTTGTGTGTAAACCAAAGATGTAAGGTTTTTACGCTTACCATTGATCAAAATCAACGTACGGCTGGGTCCAAGGCCTCTTATTTCGTATGGGTCAAATAATGATGTGGCGTCATTAACAGGAGTATTTACCGTGTTGAATGACGGAACTCTGTATTGCAGGGCTTTGTCAAATGAAATTTGACCCGATGTTTTAAGGTCAGCAGCAGCGATGTTATCGATAGGGAGCGGAGTATCTGTAATGGTGCGTTGAGAACCACGACCAGACGAAATTACAACCTCTTCTAACTGATTGGAACCAGGATCAAGGCTGACATTTATCGTGCTGAGGCCAGTGATATTTACTTCTTGTGTCTCGTAACCGATAAAAGACACAATCAATGTAGTTACATCATTAGCAATTTTTAAACTGAATTTTCCATTTGCATCGGTAGCAGTACCTGTAGAGGTACCTTTTACGGTGATGTTTGCTCCGGCAATACCAGAGCCATCCGATTTATCAGTAACTGTACCAGACACATCTCGCGTCTGGGCACTCACAAGTGCGCTGATAAATAGAAGAGAGAACAGCAGTAATTTACTTTTCATAGATTGGGGGTTGGGTTAATGGGAATTTGATTTGCGGGATTCAAAATTTCAACAATTAATTGAATTAAGAGCAGAGTCCATTTTATAAATTTAAGATTTATTCCTTAACAAGAAATCTTTAGGCAAAAAAATATCCGGATGCATATCCTAATATTTGTTTTAATTTATAGGTAGAGTCTTAAAGGTTGAATAGACCTTCATTAAGCAGATTAAGAGCTTTATCCTTTTGTGAAGTGCTTACCAAAATCGAAATATTATTTGGGCTGCCTCCGTAAGAAACCATTCTGATAGGAATATTTGCTAACGATTGAAACACTTCTTTTAACACACCTTCTTTTTCAGAAAGCATATTACCCACAATACAAATGATGGATTGATTGTCATCCACCTCAATGGTGCCAAACAAATTCAATTCTTCCAGAATTTTTGGAAGATTTTTATTTTCATCAATCGTTACTGATACGGCTACTTCAGAAGTGGAGATCATATCGATGGGGGTTTTGTATCGCTCAAAGACTTCAAACACCCTGCGGAGAAAACCATACGCCAGCAACATGCGTGACGATTTGATTTTGATAGCGGTGATTCCATCTTTTGCTGCTACTGCTTTGAATTGACCGCGACTTCCTTTATCACTAATGATTGTGCCGGCAGCTTTTTCATCCATCGTGTTTTTCAATCGCACGGGCACATGGTATTTCTGAGCAGGCACAATGGTAGAAGGGTGTAATATCTTAGCGCCAAAATAGGCCAGCTCAGAGGCTTCATCAAACGTGAGCTCAGCAATGGGTAATGTTTTCTTTACTATCCGTGGATCATTGTTGTGCATGCCGTCAATGTCCGTCCAGATCTGGATTTCTTCGGCACGTATGGCTGCACCAATCAGTGAAGCGGTATAATCACTTCCACCTCTTTTTAAATTATCAATCTCATTGCGATGATTGCGGCAGATGTATCCTTGTGTGACGAGGATGTCGATATTGCTCATCGTTTCGAGAATAGGTTTCAGGCGCTCGCTGATTTTCTCCAATTCAGGTTCATTATTTTCATCAATGGACATGAAATGCAGTGCAGGCAGCAATCGTGCAGGCGTTTTTATTTCCTGTAAGTGATGATAGAATAATTCAGTAGAGATCAATTCACCTTGCGCAAGCAACTCACGATAACCGCGATCATCAAATTTACCTGCAGCTAACAAACGAAATAAACTGAAGTAACGACTTACGATTTCTTCCCCTATGGCTTTATACGATTCAGTGCTATAAAGTTCTTTTATGAATTGCAGGTAATGTTTTTCCAGTTCAGAAATTTCATTGTTGGCTGCAGTGTGTTGTTGCGCCAACAAATTCTCTCCAATTCTTACTAGCGCATTGGTTGTTCCGCTTAGGGCAGACAACACAACGATCTTTTTACCGGGCATGCTCATCACGAGATTAGCAATTTTCTTCATACGCTCTGGCTTGCCTACGGAGGTGCCTCCAAACTTTACAACTAACATAGTATTGAAATTTTATGGGCAGCAAAGTTATAACGTGCTAAACAAAAAAGAATAATTGATAGGAGATAATCAAAAAAAAGACCCTTTGGGTTTAGCTTCCAAAGGGTCGTTAGTTAAACGTTATTCTGACTTTATTTTACTTCTTCGTACTCTACATCGGTTGCATTGCCACCTTGTGCGCCTCCGGTGTTTTCTGTAGACTGCTGATTAGTTCCAGCACCTGGATTAGCTCCAGCCTGCGCACCACCCTGATACATCTCCTGTGATGCTACTTGCCATGCTGCATTCAATGCATTCATTGCGTTGTCGATGCTCGTCACATCCTGAGTCTTATGAGCTTCTTTCAGTTTCTCAAGAGCGCCACTGATGGCTGTCTTGTTTCCTTCCGAAAGTTTATCACCATATTCTTTCAATTGCTTTTCAGTTTGGAAGATCAATGAATCGGATTGATTAATTTTCTCAACACGCTCTTTTTCTTTCTTATCGGATTCAGCATTGGCCTGAGCTTCTTCCTTCATCTTCTTGATTTCAGCATCGGTTAAACCGCTGGAAGCTTCAATGCGAATCTTCTGTTCTTTGCCAGTGCCTTTATCTTTTGCCGCCACATGAAGAATACCGTTCGCGTCAATATCAAAGATCACTTCGATCTGAGGTACGCCACGAGGTGCTGGTGGGATTCCATCCAGGTGGAATCTTCCAATCGTACGATTGTCTTTCGCCATAGGGCGTTCACCTTGCAATACATGTATTTCTACAGAAGGCTGACTGTCTGAAGCGGTCGAAAACACTTCTGATTTCTTAGAAGGAATCGTAGTGTTCGATTCGATCAGCTTGGTCATTACACCTCCCATGGTTTCGATACCTAATGAAAGCGGGGTAACATCCAGTAACAAAACGTCTTTCACTTCACCTGTCAACACACCACCTTGAATGGCTGCACCTACTGCTACCACCTCATCAGGGTTTACACCTTTTGATGGTTTCTTGCCGAAGAATTTTTCTACTTCTTCTTGTATGCGAGGTATACGAGTTGATCCACCCACGAGAATTACTTCATCAATCTGACCAACAGAATATCCTGAATCAGCAACGGCTTTGCGGCATGGCTCAAGGGTTCTGCGGATCAAATCATCGCATAACTGCTCAAACTTGGCGCGTGAAAGTTTTTTCACTAAGTGTTCGGGAACGCCATCCACGGAAGTGATATAAGGTAAGTTGATCTCAGTTTCGGTTGAGCTTGACAATTCAATCTTTGCTTTTTCTGAAGCTTCTTTCAAGCGTTGCAATGCCATCGGATCTTTACGTAGATCAATGTTCTTGTCTGCTTTGAATTCATCAGCCAGCCAATTCATAACACGCATGTCAAAATCATCACCGCCTAAATGAACATCACCGTTGGTTGATTTTACTTCGAACACACCGTCACCTAATTCAAGCACAGAGATATCGAACGTGCCACCACCGAGGTCATACACTGCGATTTTCATGTCTTTGTTTTTCTTGTCAAGACCGTAAGCCAATGCTGCAGCTGTTGGCTCGTTGATGATACGTTTCACATCAAGACCGGCAATCTGGCCAGCTTCTTTGGTAGCCTGACGTTCTGCATCGTTGAAGTAAGCAGGTACGGTAATCACGGCTTCTGTCACCGTTGTGCCAAGATAGTCTTCGGCTGTGCTCTTCATTTTTTGAAGAATCATCGCAGAGATTTCCTGGGCAGTGTACAGACGATCGCCTATGCGCACGCGCACGGTGTCGTTGTTACCACTTTCTACTTCGTAGGATACCATTTTCTTCTCGCCACTCACTTCACCAAATTTTTTGCCCATGAAGCGTTTGATTGAAGAAACAGTGTTTTTTGGGTTGGTAATAGCCTGACGCTTGGCAGGATCGCCTACTTTACGCTCGCCTTTACCATTGTCTAAAAAGCCAACGATAGACGGAGTAGTCCTGCGTCCTTCACTGTTGGCAATCACAACTGGTTCGTTTCCTTCCATTACGGCAACGCACGAGTTGGTTGTTCCTAAGTCTATTCCAATGATTTTTCCCATGATATGTTCAGTTTTTTAGATTACAGAATTAAATGCAAAAACCCATTGAACAAGGGTTATGCCAATGGGTTTTTTAAGGTTAAATGTGACAGAGTGGCAGAAAATAGAGACCGCCTTTTGCCAGTAATTGATTACTTCTACTTTGTTAACTTCGAAAGCATAGCCCTGAAAGGGCGGAATTTAATAAGGCAGGGCGAAGCCCTGTCAGCTTGAAGCATAAATAGAAGGATAGCCCTGAAAGGGCGAGATATGATTACACCCTTTCAGGGCTTTGATTTGAGCAGCCCGCCACATAACGCAGGGCTGCACCCTGCGTTATGTGAACCCGCCCTTTCAGGGCTTTAAAGTAAGTTAACAAAGTAGAATTAATCAGTTACTGCGACCACTCGGTTGGCGTTCTGTCCCAACGGTGGCCTTTCAATTCAAGTTCGAGGGACTTGCTCAATCGCTTACCATCACTGGTGCCAGTGTTTGCTTCTACGTTTCTGATTTTACGCATACCCGGAATGATCGTGTGCACATCATCATTGCAAAGTATAAATCG
>JANOUH010000228.1:0-2350 GCA_031416795.1 Cytophagales bacterium
GGCTCCTTCGAATTATTCACATTCCAAAAGGTTAACAGCACTGTTCACTGCATCGCTGGCGCATCCCGTGACACCATCCATCGTAGCTGACAAGATACTCGAGATTGCCGTAGGTAACACCGAGCAACTCCGACATCCCGCTGGGCCTGACGCATTACCATTCTTAGGCTGGCGACAGTCGATGAATGATGAAGCCTGGATCAGTCTTGCGACACTCCCTGACGATGCCTGGTATGATCGTATCTCATCGGACTTTGGAATGGATGTGCGGCCGGCAGGGTAACGAATAGAGTTGACTTCTAACTTATAATTCATTATTCCATGATTGACGACCAACCTCCTGGTTCATCGTGCGGCTATACCAAACTATCAGCCATTGGACATAGTAGACAAAGGGCCTAAATTGGAAACCAAGGGAAATCGTGATTAGTATTGTACCTGAATAGGTGTTACTGGCAATGAGAGGTCTGAAGATGAAACTAACACCACCATCATTCAGGAATAATAAATTACTATTTAACGAGGAGATCGCATGGAATCAAAGAATCAATTAGCATTTTATGGTGGCAACAAAACGATAAACAAAACGTTTCCCTGGCCTATTTACGATGAAGCAGAAGTGAATGCCGTTGCTGATATTGTAAGAAGTGGTGCGTGGGCAAATCCAAATTGTGACGGATTGATCGCTGAGTTTGAAAAAGAGTTTGCGACTTACTGTGGATCGAAATATGCGATCACCTGTGTGAATGGTTCGGTGGCCATCCGGCTTGCGCTCATGGCTTGTGGAGTGAAACCTGGCGATGAAGTGATCATTCCACCTTATTCATTTATTGCTACCGCGTCTGTCGTTATTGAAGTCAACTGCGTTCCTGTGTTTGTGGATATCGATCCGGAAACATACAACCTCTGCCCGGCTGAAGTTGAAAAAGCCATCACCCCTCGCACACGAGCTATTATTCCGGTTCACTTTGCGGGGCAGGCTTGTAACATGGAGGCATTAATGGCTATAGCCGATAAGCATAACATCAAAATTATTGAAGATGCTTGTCATGCGCATGGTGGTGAATACAAAGGAAAAAAATTAGGAAGTATTGGTCATGCAGGATGTTTTAGTTTTCAATCCTCAAAAAATCTGAATAGTGGCGAGGGCGGCATTGTCGTTACCGATGATGAACATTTATTCAACATGGTGGCTTCGTTGCGCAATGTGGGCAGAGTGAAGGGCGGCCAATGGTATGAACACCATTACCTGGGATGTAACTACCGAATTACGCAATTGCAAACCGCGATACTTTCACTCCAGTTAAAACGTTTAGAAGCGCAAACACAAAGACGCAATGAAAATGGATTATACTTAACTTCATTATTGCAATCCATACCCGGAATAACGCCCCTAACCCGTGGTCATGGTGAAACACTTCACACCTATCACATTTACATTTTTAAGTATGATAAAGCGTACTTTAACAAGCTCTCTAAAAAAGAATTTGCTGCTTTTCTAGCGGCAGAAGGTGTACCCAGTTTCATGGGCTATCCTGAGCCTTTATACAAGCAGCCTGTATTTCAACAGAAGAACTTTATGTGCTATGCACAACCTGAAAATGTAGACTACACAAAAGTATGTTGCCCTAACGCAGAGCTTGCGTGCTATGAAGAGGCCGTGTGGATTTTGCAGCATGCCATGCTTGGAACAAAAGAGGACATGGATAGTTTTGCTGACGCCATTCGTAAAATTCAACGAATCCGAGCCGGCACGTAATGCACTGATGATATCATCTGCGAACCCTGAAAGGGTTCAATATGAATAGCCCCGGGTTTTAACCCGGGGATTAATTCATCCGCGCCACAGACAAATCTACCATCGAGCTTCATGCCACTAATTAAAAGAATCAGCTATAGAGTTTCAAAGACGCGGAGTCCTGAGGCAGAGACTCCACTGAGAAGGAGCTATAGAGTTTCAAAAGACGTGGAGTCCTGAGGCAGAGACTCCACTGGGAAGGGGACTCCACTCGGAAGGGATGCACGGATGATACCATCTGCGAACCCTGAAAGGGTTCAATATGAATAGCCCCGGGTTTTAACCCGGGGATTAATAAGCAATAGTAATTCATCCGCGCCACAGACAAATCTACCATCGAGCTCTATGCCATTTGGCGCGGTGCCCGCCAGCGTCCAAAGAAGTCCTATCAATCAAAATGAACAAGAGCGACCTACAGCCACCTGAACGTTAGCCTAATCAAAAGAATCAGCGATAAAGTTTGAAAAGACGCGGAGTCCTGAGGCAGAGACTCCACTGTGAAGGATTTTAAATCTAATACTCTTTTGTTTCTAAGAATATGATCAGTATTTC
>JANOUH010000229.1:0-3200 GCA_031416795.1 Cytophagales bacterium
ATACCATGGATCACTTTGTCCCATGGTCGAATCCGGAACTCATCAACAGCACTATCGTTGATATGATTAATCATCATTCAAAAACCGCTAAAAAGTAAGAAGCCTGTTATCATAAGAAAACAGGCTTCCATTTTTATTGAAAAGAATTTACTTATCTAAGGAAAAGTAATTCTCTGTACTTCACCAATGGCCAATCTTCATCGTCCACCAGAAGCTCTAACTTATCCACTGCATCGCGGATTTTATCGAAGTATTTTTCTTTGATATCATCGCAGTAAGCAAATGCACGCTTATGCGTATCGGTGATTTTGTTGATACGCTTGCGTTCCTCTACCATTTCGCGCGTACCGTTTTTGATCGTTTCAATGTGTCCGGAGATGTCTTTGATGGTCTGTAGTACAGCGCCATTATCCAATCCAAGACCTTTCAAACCGTTTGCATTGGTGATCAATTTATTCTGATAGGCAATGGCAGTAGGAATGATATGATTCATCGCCAGATCGCCAATAACACGCGCTTCAATCTGCACACGCTTGATGTAGCTTTCCAACTTGATTTCGTTACGAGCCTCCACCTCTTTGTGGCTCATCACATCATGCTTCTCGAACAAGGTCAATGACTTCTTAGAAACATAAGCTTCGATAGCACGAGGCATCGTCTTGATGTTGCTCAGGCCACGCTTTTCTGCCTCCTTCACCCACTCGTCAGAATAACCATCGCCTTCAAAGCGGATTGCTTTTGATTCTTTGATATACTGACGCAACACGTTTACGATCGCAATTCTCTTTTCTTCACCTTTTTCAATTTGCTTCGTTACCTCTGCATAGAAATGAGTAAGTTGTTCTGCTACAATAAGGTTAAGCGCACTCATCGGAGTACCGCAGTTGTCGCTACCCCCTACGGCACGGAATTCAAATTTATTTCCTGTGAAAGCAAATGGTGAAGTACGGTTTCGATCTGTAGCATCTAAGATGATTTCAGGGATCTGGTCGATTCCTAATTTCATGTACATGTTGTCACCCTTCTCGATCTTCACATTGCCCTTGCTCTCCAACTCATCCAATACAGTCGACATCTGTGAACCAATGAATACCGACATGATTGCCGGAGGTGCTTCGTTCGCACCTAAGCGGAAATCATTTCCTGCGGTGGCGATACTGGCACGAAGAAGATCTGCATATTCATGCACTGCCTTCACGGTAGTCACGAAGAATGTCAGGAAGAGTAAATTATCACGGGCAGAACTGGATGGTGCGTATAAGTTTACACCCGTGTCCGTAATCAAAGACCAGTTATTATGTTTTCCACTTCCGTTCAATCCCGCAAAAGGTTTTTCGTGGAAGAGAATTTTCAAATCGTGTTTTTCACCAACGCGGCTCATCACATCCATCATCAACTGGTTGTGATCGTTCGCTACGTTTACTTCTTCGAACAATGGAGCCACTTCAAACTGGCTTGGTGCTACTTCATTGTGACGTGTGCGCACAGGGATACCCAATTTCCAGCTTTCAATTTCAAAATCGCGCATGAAATCATAAACGCGACCTGGAATAGTTCCGAAATAATGATCTTCCATTTGCTGACCGCGTGCAGGAGCATGACCAAATACAGTGCGGCCTGCCATAACCAGATCAGGGCGGGCATTATACAATGCTTTATCTACTGCAAAATATTCCTGTTCGGCACCCAATGATGCAACTACATGCTGGATATCCTTATCAAATAGCTGACATACCTGCGTAGCGGCAAGGTCAACGGCCTTAAGCGCTTTTAACAATGGAGATTTTGTATCCAGTGTTTCACCTGTGTAGGAAACGAAAATGGTAGGGATGCTTAGTGTCTTACCATATAAGAACATGGGTGATGTAGGATCCCACGCGGTATAACCTCTGGCTTCGAAGGTACTACGGATACCTCCACTTGGGAATGAAGAAGCATCTGGCTCTTGCTGAACCAATTCACTTCCTTTGAATTTTTCAATTCCTGATAATGCATCAAAGAATGAATCATGTTTCTCAGCGGTTCCGCCCGTCATGGGTTGAAACCAGTGTGTGAAGTGAGTGGCTCCCTTTGCTATTGCCCATGATTTAGCTGCTGATGCTACTGCATCGGCTGTAGTCTCATCGATCTTCTCGTGATTTTTGATTGCCTGACTAACTTTTTTGAAAACTGCGGGGGCCAAGGTGGCCCGCATTTGTTCCATGCCAAATACGTATTCCCCAAAGAATTTAGAAATGTTGGGGGAGGAAGATTCTACATGGACCTTGGATCGCTCATTTAGCTTTTTTAATGCTTCAAATCTCAATTTTGCCATAGTGGTTGTTTTTTTAACAGATGGCAGCAAAATTATTCCTTTTTCAATACAACAGGATATTTTTTAAAATACTTTTCAAAAAAAACAATAACTATTTGGTTCAAGTAGGGTAAAAATGACCCCTATAAAATAGAAATTATCAACCTTATGTTCGTTCGGGTACTGAAAAGACTAATTCTGTACTTTGATCGTTAATTATTGGGTGGGAAAGTGTTACGCACCTTAAAAAAAATCAATCATAAAAGAATCGTGGATTAATTAAAAATGCAATCGATACCAAGACAGAATATCGAAAAAAGCAAAAAACCTAAACTAAAGTTATTGTTTTTACGTCTTTCATAAAAAATTAATGATATGAAACCCTTTGTGCTAAAACGCCCTCAACTTAATATTACAACTAAGACAGATCCTTCCTATTTGAAAAATTTCAATTTGGCCCATATTAACTGGGAATTAAATCGCCAGGAAGATCGATTATTTCAACAAGAGGATAGACTTATTCATTCTATAAGAAAAGGCTCAAGGTTATTTTGAGAAGATTAAAATTAGTTTGATTTCTTCACCGAACCACCGCTACTTGAATCGGTATTAGTTCGGACTGGCGCACCACGATAACGAATACTTCCACCACTACTGGCATGCGCATCCAACTGTTTCGTAACGTTCACTTTTATACTTCCGGCACTGCTTGCCCCCGCCTCTACCATTTCACTTTCAAGTCCGTAGGCATCAATTTCTCCGGCACTACTTGCTTCTACTTCTAGTCTTTTTACTTTGCCCTCAAGCACAACATCGACTGCACTTGAAGCTTCTACCACATATGATTCAGCTTAAATTGCTATCTCTTCTGATGCAGCTCTTTTAACACTAACATCAAGGGAGCCAG
>JANOUH010000230.1:0-7292 GCA_031416795.1 Cytophagales bacterium
GTACTCAGCAAGAAGGCAACTGTTTTGGGGATTTTCTATGATCAGCTTCCAGTCTGTTTCTGTTTGGTTCCAGCCTTGTTCCGTGGATAACCTCATGGCTCCACGCAGGTCACTTGATTGAATACGTCTTATGATGATATCCTCTCGTTGTATCATAATGCACTCCACCTGCTCAGCATTATTTAATTAAGAATCAGTATCAAAGTCGAAATCATGATTCAAGTTGCGGTTTTTTATTGGGCAGGAGTGATACGGCTATTGTTCCAATAATCGCCAGGATAATCAGTGCAGAAAATCCGTTCGCATAGCTTCCTGTCTTATCCCGAAACCAGGCAGCCAGCATAGGAGCGAGCGCTTCACCCAACCCATCTGCGGCAATGATGAGTCCCATGACGCGGCCCATCACTTTAACACCAAACAACTCGGCCGCCATTAAGGGTATAATCATGTAATCGCCACCGAGGGCCATTCCGAAAAAGAATGCAAATAAGTAGATGACTCCATCTGTTTTGGCTGCAAAAAGTAACGGTATAGAAAGTGCCACGAGCGCATAAATCAAAATCATCACATACTTCTTTTGAATCTTATCGGCCAGCCACCCCATTAAAAGACGACCGATAATGCTGGCGCCAAGAACAATGGATAATACATTGGCAGCTTCTTGTTGTGAATATTTTAAATCGATACTTAAAAATAATTTTAGGTTCTGACTTGTCCCTGCCACAGCGCCAATAGAACACATGCTACCGATTAAAAGAAGATAAAACGAACTGCGTTTTAAAATATCAGTAAAGGGTACTTTAACAGGTTCTTGTTTTACTTGAGTAGTCTCACCTTCCGGATTCTCCTTAACAAACCACACCATTGGAAATGCCACCACAATCATGAGAATACCCAGACTCAATAAGCCACCACGCCATCCAAATTCCATATTAAGTGCTTTTGCAATTTGAGGAACAAGCATACCTCCAATGCCAATGCCGAGGTAAGCAATGCCCATTACTTTGCCGCGCGATTTTGTAAACCAACGGGAGATTAAAACCTGATTGGGTAGCGGACCACCAAACAGATATCCAAGTGCATTGAATAAATAAAAGATATAAAAATGCCAGAGTGAAGTCATCATGCTCAAGCCAATTAAAGCAATTCCACCCATCACGATGCCAGCAAGCATTAATTGGCGCGGACCATACTTATCAATAAACCAGCCTGCAATAAATCCGAAGATGGGTCCAATGAGTACTTTGCCTAGAGCACTTCCTGATGTGACGGTGGCACGCGTCCATCCAAATTCTTCGATCCAGAAATCGTAAAAGAATGGTAGCCCATAAAACATGATTCCCACCAGGGAGAATAAACTCAGGAACGCGGTTGCCGCTATATGAAATTGGTTTTTGTTTATTTTTTCTTCCTCCATGGCATCGTATATTTTTTAATTCATTTAGGTTCAGTTCCCTAATTGCTTGACGGCTAAATAGGCCATTAACCCTGAACCTAAGGCAAGAGCATCTTCATCAATATTAAAAGAAGGCGTATGCAATGAAGAATTAATTCCTTTTTCTTTATTGGCGATACCCAGCAGGTAGAAACACGAATCGGCTTGTTGCGAGTAATAAGCAAAGTCTTCCGCTGCCATCCAGATATCGGTTTCCAGAACATTTTCCTTTCCGAGATATTCTTCTGCAAAAGCGCTCAACTGCGTGGTAAGATTTTCTTCATTGATAAGAAATGGATAACCACGATTGATGTTGAAATCACATCGGCCACCCATGCCTTCGGCTATGGCTACTGCCATTTTTTTCATTTGCCTGTGCGCCTCTGTTCTCCAGGTTTCATCCATGGTCCTGAATGTTCCTTCGATGTAAACTTCATTGGGTATTACATTGAAGGCTCCATCGGCAATTACTTTCCCAAAAGATAAAACTGTAGGAAGAGATGGATTGGCCACGCGGCTTACAATCTGCTGAAGAGCAACAAGAATTTGCGCGGCAATCATCACCGGATCAATATTCAAATGGGGTTGTGCACCATGCCCACCTTTACCGCTGACTTTAATGGAAATTTCATCCATCGATGCCATGAATTTTCCTTTACGGATGGCAACCTTGCCCACCTCAACCATAGGAGATACATGCTGCCCGATTACAGCTTGCGGTTTTGGATTACTTAAAACCCCATCTTTAATCATGAGGCTTGCACCACCAGGAAGTTTCTCTTCTCCGGGTTGGAAGATCAACTTGATGGTTCCACCAAACGTACTTTTAATCGATTGTAAAATTCTGGCTGCACTTAGTAAGGAAGCAGTATGTGCATCATGACCACAGGCATGCATGACACCTTGGTTGAGTGATGTATAATCTAACGTGTTGGTTTCCGTAATAGGCAATGCATCCATATCTGCACGCAGTGCAATCACTCGATCAGATGCTTTATCTCCTTTTATTATTCCAACAACGCCAGTATTGGCCATGGGTGTCCAGGTAATCCCAATTTCATCCAGCTGTTTTTTTACAAAAACGGATGTTTCATATTCATGAAATGATAATTCAGGATGTGCATGCAGATGTCTTCTGGTTGCAATCGTTATCTTCTGTAATTCGTCAGCTAATTGCTTGATGTCGTTCGATAGCATGAAATCGTTTTTCGCTTCAGATTAAAAATAGGGATGTGTGATTTTATTTTTGTGCTCGTAAGAAATTGTTTACAAAAGCATCATCAGTAAGGTAAGGATACATAGTATAAATACGATCAATTTCTTCCGCTTGTCCGGGTGAAAGTTTTTCTTCTGGATTCAAACACCAGATGCCTTCTATCAATCCTTGCCTCCGTAGCACTTCATGAATGCCGGCAATACATCCCTTAAAGGAATTGGCCGCATCAAAAATAGCGGCATTCATGTCGGTGATTTCAATATTCTTTGCCAGCAAGTTTTCTATTCCACGATGATCACCCATGCGCTGTTTTATTTCGTGAAATAGTTCAACGGAGTTTTTTGTCCACACCGCCCAATGGCCCAGCAATCCGCCTACAAATCTTTTCTCAACGGTTTCACCGTTGATGTTAAAGCGATACGGTGTTAGTAAATCCGCAACAATATTATCATCGTTGCCGGTGTATAAAGCAATCTCGTTTCTTCGGGAAGAATGACACACAGCTCTCACCACATCCAGTGTTTGGTAGCGATTGAATGCCGCTACTTTGATGGCATATACATTGGATATTGCTGCAAACTTTTCCCAGAAACGATAACTTAAAATTCGCCCACCTACGGCAGGCTGAAGGTAAAATCCAAAAATCGGAATGACCTCTGCGATGGCTTCAACCCGTTTGATAAGTTCATCTTCAGAATAAGATGTAAGTCCGCCCATACTGACCAACCCAAGATGATAGCCATACTTCATGGCAAGTTCAGCTTCTTTTATGGCTTGTTCTGTGGGCCCGACAATACCGGCCACTTTTATAAAAGGCTTTTCTGATTTTGCTTTCTCAATTTCATCGGCAGCCATTTCTAAAACAGACTCGAGCAAATGGATGTGTGGCTTCCGTATTTCAAACTGCGTGGTATGAACACCAACGGCTACACCGCCAGCACCGCATGCCATGTAATACCGGGTAAGCAGGCGTTGTCGATTTTCATCTAATGTTAGATGTTCATTCAGCGCCAGGGGATGGGCAGGTATTACAGTGCCCTGTTGTAGCAAACTATTTATTGCGCTATCTAATTTTTTCATTCCACTTACCTTTAAAACTTTCCTTCTCTTTCCTGGAAGTGAGTAGGTTTATTCATTGTTTTTCCTCCCTGTTGAACCCACGCAGCCAATACTTCAATCATGTTGATCAGGGATACTTTCGGATAACCGAATAGTCGAAATGATTCTGCTGCGTTACTCAATAAGGCTGTTGTGTTCTCTTCGTTGTCAAATAGAGGTGTCTTATTAAATCGTTTACCGAATTCTTTTGCTATCCATCTTACGGAAGCCGTTTCAGGGCCGGTGATGTTCAATAATTTTGCAGGTACTTCGCAATGATGCAATGCGCGTAGCGCCATTTCATTCGCATCGCCTTGCCATATCACATTCACATTTCCCATCCGCAGATCGATCGGTTTCTCCTGGTCTACCGCTTTGGCAATATCCATGAGCACGCCATAGCTAACATCATTGGCGTAGTTCAGGCGATAGATCAGCACGGGCGTATGGTTCTTGGTAGCGTAGTATTGAAAGAGGCGCTCTCGTCCCAGACAAGATTGTGCGTATTCTCCAATGGGCTCTGGTAATCGAGCTTCAACCGCGCCACCTTGCGAGACCGGTGTTAATGGGTAAACATTGCCGGTTGAAAAAACTACAATGCGGGAGTTCTTAAATTTTTGGGCCACACGGCCGGGCAAATAACTATTCATCGCCCACGTAAACGACTCTTTGCCGATAGTGCCAAATTTAGTACCGGCCAGGTAGAGTACATTCTTCGCATCAGGCAAAGCTTGCAGTTGATCTTCTTCCAAAAGATCGACACTGATGGTTTCTATGCCTAACTGATTTAATTCATCCTGCAAACCAGTTTCGGAAAATCTGGACACACCAATGACTTTTTTATTTACGCCCGCTTTATCTACAGCCTGCTTCGCCAGTTTTGCAAGGGCAGGGCCCATCTTTCCACCAACTCCCAGTATAAGAATATCACCTTCCAGGCAGGCGATGTCGGTAATTAAATCACTGGAGGGTTGCAGTGTTTTTTTATAAACTTCTTCTATGTTTTCCATTGGATATTATCAATTCGGACAGGACAAGGCTTGTTTTTTTTATTCAAGATGTGAGATATTGTATTCACATCAAAGATTAATTCTACTTTGTTGACTTACTTTAAAGCCCTGAAAGGGCGGGTTCACATAACGCAGGGTGCAGCCCTGCGTTATGTGGCGGGCTGCTCAAATCAAAGCCCTGAAAGGGCGTAATCATATCTCGCCCTTTCAGGGCTATCCTTCTATTTATGCTTCAAGCAGACAGGGCTTCGCCCTGCCTTATTAAATTCCGCCCTTTCAGGGCTATGCTTTCGAAGTTAACAAAGTAGAATTAAAATACTTCTTTACGGGTGGCTTTATGTTTATCTGAGTATTTCTGCTTCAGGAGGGCGATGCGGGAAGGAATTATGGAAAAGATCATGGATGAGTGAAGGAAAGCCCGGCAAGCCTGCTGATTTATCTTCGGTTTCTGAATATGAGTGTAAACCGGAAGTCCATCATTTGGGCATAGCTGGAATAGACATAGCCAACGTGATGCTTATGGATCACCTGGGTCTGGGTATTGATAAATGTGGCTTCCATATCGCTGACACGATTGGGTGGAGATGTGGAGTGATGACTATCGGGCACATCGGTATTCATATAATTGACGGTGCCACCCTGGGTATAGAAAGCACTTAGGTTAATAAACAAGACATCTGTTCGCAGCTTCTTAAACACCGAGGAGAGATCGTACCTAAGGCCACCACCTACAGAATAGATCATCGTGCCATCCTTTTGAAGCAGATCTTCTTCTACCGGCTTGCAACTATCGAAATCATCTGGATCATAAATATTCAAGTCGGTGGTGAACCACGAATATCCTGCCTTGAGTCCAACATACGGAGTCAATTTTTTGCCGGTAATCAAATTATACCGGTATGAAGCCATCAGGTTGGTGAAGGAATTGGTAACATTGATATCCATGTCTGCGGTGGTGCCATCTGCGAACGTGTATTGCTGGCGTGATTGATCAAAACCATAAATGCTGTAATTCAAATCTACCCCCAGTGCATACTTCTTGCTGGGCGACAAGAGGTGAAAATCTACAATGATTCCATGCCCCTGTTTGATATTTTGTTTCATTTTGCCGGTAGGAGAAGAATAAGCGTAACCCAACGACCACTCCCGGGTCCATTGTGCATAGGTGGTTTGTACGGACACGATGAGAACGAGCGCAAGCAGTAGCTTTTTCATAGGGGTATATTCTTGGTCAGGGAAGTTACAAAAAATAGTTGACGACTGTTTTAATGGCATAATTACCTGAGCTGATAGTAAGGCTTAGGTATTTCGTATTTTAGCGCCATGCAGCTGGAAGAAAAAGTGAATGCGGTAAAACAAGTGTTTGAAAACCTGGATCAACAGATTGCAGGTTTCCAGGAGTCTACCACACTTCATTGCAAATGGGGCTGTGGTAAGTGTTGTTTTAAACCTGACATTGAAGCCACCATTCTGGAATTCCTTCCCTTCGCATTTCACCTCCATCAAATTGGTCAGGCAGAAGAATGGTTGGATAAATGGGATGGGTCCGACTCTTCAATCTGTCATATTTTAAATCCCACCCAAGCGACTGCCGGTTTGTGTTCTGAATATGCTCATCGCGGATTGATTTGCCGGCTCTTCGGTTACTCAGCCCGCACCAATAAGTATGGTAAGAAAGAGTTGATCACCTGTCAGATTATTAAGACCGAACAATCCGATGCGTTTGAAAAAGCTACTTCTGAAATTGATAATGGATTACCCGTGCCTGTGATGAACCAGTTCTATATGCAACTGCACGGCATCGACTTTGAGTTAACAAAAGATTTCTATCCCATCAACGAAGCCATCAAAAAAGCGATCGAGACGGTGTTGCAGTATTATGCGTATCGGTAGGAAGTTGGAAGAAGATTACAAATAAACTATTAAATGAATTCTGTATTTGACTATATATACTTTAGAATAAAAAAGAAATTTTATAGGAGAGATAATAATGGGATTTTTGCGGCCATGTTGTTATCAATGATACAATCGGTATTGTTGTTAGAGTTTTTAGTAGTTATTTCTAAATTTTTTATTTCGAGGGATCTAACTTCAACCTATGCAAAGCAGATTGGAATAATTGGAGCTGTTGTATGCTTGGGGCATTTTTATCACACCTACAATAGATATTATACTAAGTATTGGAAATTATGGGATCTTTGGAAAAATGAAAGTCCTACCATAAAAGTAATTAAGGGTTGGATTGTTTTTACCCTAATTTTAGCTCCCCTGATTATTATGATTTTAATTGGTGTATACCTATAAACGCCCAACGCATTGATTGAGTGTGTCCTTCTCAGCGAGACTCGGGAACTCTCCGCGCAGATTGAAAGATAAAACTCTCCACTTCCGAAAAGCCATTCTTAAAATGGACATTGGTTTGCCAATGGCAGGTAGCGTGCTCTGGGCAGGGCAGACGCATCTAAATTATTCTCTTGCAATTCGGAGTAAAATCAAACCTTTTATAGAAGGGTTTCCAACTTGCTAAGCTTGG